>NZ_JAWOVM010000003.1:0-143478 GCF_033339895.1 Vibrio sp. 1751 | reverse complement strand
AGCAAACCTGAGATGATCCAGAAAAAACGGTTGAACCCCGCGTTTCTTACCGTCATCCAACTTTGTAAAGAGATTGCAGATAAGCCCATCGACTTCAATGAGGTTGAACGTCTGTTTTCGATTGATGTGACGCTGTCATACAAGCTGCTTACTTACGTAAATTCAGGCTATACATTAACGACTAAGATCAAATCGTTCAGACAGGCGCTTATTTATCTGGGTGAAGAGCGACTACGACGCTTTATTTCCTTAGTTGCAATTGCGTCCGTTCAAGAAGATAAACCTGACTCTCTTTACTCTTTAGCGATTCAGCGTGCACGAATGTGTGAACTGTTACTTAGTCAAATGAACACTAGGTATGACCCTGGGCAGGCTTTTTTGACAGGCATGTTTTCTTTACTCGGATCTTTGCTCGATCAACCGCTCTCGGATGTCATTGAAGATATCCCCGTTGACGAAGATATAAAACTCGCATTAACCAGTCGAAAAGGCGTACTTGGTCACTTACTTTCGATGACAATCGCCTATGAACAAGCGGACTGGGAGTTAGCCGAGCGATATTGCACCGTTCTTAAATTAACCGAACCTCAATTAGCGGACGCTTTTAATCAATCGACGGAATGGGCTCAAAAACTGCTGTCTCAAACGCCCTAAATCGCTATAATGCCTCACCTCCAGCCTCGCAATTGTGGGGTTGTTTGTTTTTACCGCTTAATTAATCGAGATTTCATTTTATGGCTTCTTCTTGCCCTTGCGGATCTAACCGCACCTACCAACAGTGTTGTGAAATTGCCCACAATAACCATGCTTACGTTACCACTCCGGAGCAGTTAATGCGCTCTCGTTACAGTGCGCATGTGTTAGGTCTAGTCGATTACGTGGTGAACACGTACCACCCAAGCTGTAATGCAGAAGAACAACGAGAAGGCATTGCCCAATCTATCGACAGCGATTGGTGCAAACTTGAAGTATTAAAAACAGAAGCTGGCAGTAATGACAATGAAGGCTTTGTCGAGTTTAGCGCTTATTTTGATGAAGACGGCAAACGCTACTGTATGACAGAACGTTCTCGCTTCGTAAAAGAAAATGGGCTTTGGTACTACATTGACGGCACATTTCCTGAAGAAGAGCCAGAAGAAGAACCAGAACAGGATCCACGATTGAGCCAGCCAGTGAGTAGCCTAAAGCTAGGTCGTAACGATCCGTGTATCTGCGGAAGCGGTAAGAAGTTTAAGAAGTGTTGTGGGTAAAGGCATCCACGCCTAGCTTATTGAGTTCGCTTTAATGAGATTCCTGACCTCACCTAAGCTCGTCGGAATAACGTGAATATATGTACCTGTTTGAAGTAAATAACTCTACTGCAAGCACCATTAGAAAATATACCGTCATTCTGAACGGCGAGGAACGAGTGTGATTCAGAATCTAATCGCTACTAGCACTGTTGCCGGTTTTTACCCCGAATCAAGAACACTAAATTAAAAAAGCCCCTAGGCTCGAGAGCATAGGGGCTTTCACTTATCTATAGCAAGCTTACTTATGACGCTCTTTCAGTTTGTTCACTACGTCATTCATCGATAAGCCTTGGTCTTGAAGCAATACCATTAAGTGATAAATCAAATCTGCTGATTCACACACTAACTCCGCCTTATCGCCCGACGTCGCCGCAAGCGCGACTTCAACGCCTTCTTCGCCCACTTTTTGCGAAATACGCTTGGTGCCACGGGCATAAAGACTGGCAGTATAAGAGGAATCTGGGTCGGCACTCTTGCGGGCAGCCAATAGCTGCTCAAGTTGATGAAGCCACACCATTTGTGACTCCTCTTGAGGGTCCACATCCCAGCAAGTTGTATTACCCAAGTGGCACGTAGGACCAATGGGATTCACCTTAACCAGTAGCGTATCGTTGTCGCAATCTAGCTGCATGTTCACCAATTGCAATACATTACCGGAAGTCTCACCTTTCGTCCAAAGACGCTGTTTAGTTCGAGAGAAAAACGTCACTTGACCCGTTTCGCCCGTTTTTGCCAACGCATCTTGGTTCATGTAACCCATCATCAGCACTTGGCTTGATTGGAAATCTTGTACGATGGCAGGTACCAGACCATCCACCTTTTCCCAGTTGATTCGCTCAGCTAGCGAACTTACTTCGGCGGCTTTCACACTCATAGTCGTACCTCAATGCCTTGTTGTTTCAAATACTGCTTTAGTTCACCAATATTGATGACTTGCTTGTGGAATACCGATGCGGCAAGCGCGCCATCCACATTTGCTTTTTGGTAGGCTTCTGCGAAGTGCTCCATGGCACCTGCACCACCCGATGCAACCAATGGCACGTTACACACTTCACGCACCATATTAAGTTGTTCAATATCGTAGCCGTTACGTACGCCGTCTTGGTTCATCATGTTCAGTACGATTTCACCAGCGCCGCGTTTTTGTACTTCTTGCACCCAATCACGCGTTTCCCATTGAGTTGCTTTGGTGCGTTCTTCATCGCCAGTAAACTGGTAAACCTGATACTTGCCGGTCTCTTTGTCGTAGTATGAATCGATACCAACGACGATACATTGCACACCAAACTTATCAGCAAGGTCAGTAATCAATTGCGGGTTCGCCAAGGCAGGTGAGTTGATAGACACTTTGTCTGCACCAAACTCAAGAATGCGCGCCGCGTCTTCCGCTGATTTAATACCACCAGCCACACAGAAAGGAATATCAATCACTTCAGCAACGCGAGCGACCCAACTTTTATCGACGACACGACCATCACTTGAAGCAGTAATATCGTAGAACACAAGCTCGTCTGCGCCCTCTTCCGCATAACGCTGTGCCAGAGGAACGATGTCGCCAATGATCTCGTGATTACGGAACTGAACGCCCTTTACCACTTGTCCATCACGGACATCAAGACATGGAATTATTCGCTTTGCCAGCATGCAAATGCCTCCTCTGCTGTGAACTTACCATCTAACAGCGCACGACCAACAATCACACCAGTCACACCACTGCCTTTTAGCGCTTCGATATCTGCTAATGAGCCAATGCCGCCTGAAGATTGAAACTGCACTTGTGGATACTGTTTACATAGGTCGACATAAAGCTCTACGTTTGAGCCCTCTAGCGTACCGTCACGAGAAATGTCCGTACAAAGCACATGCTGCAAACCTACCGTTAGGTAATCGTTGATCAGAGCTTCGATGGTCACGCCTGAGTCTTCTTGCCAACCAGAAATCGCTACTTTACGTGTGCCGTCTTGATCGATGTTGATGTCTAGCGCGAGAACGATTTTCTCTGCACCGTATTTTTCCATCCAACCTTTCACAAGCTCTGGCTGTTTTACTGCTGTTGAGCCAACGACAACACGCTGAGCCCCCGCTTCTAGCAGATCAATCACGTCTTGCTCTGTGCGCACTCCGCCACCGATTTGGATGTTCGCTGGCGTGCTTGCTAGTAGCTTTGCAATTAAATCAAGTTGACGTGCTGTCGTGTCTTTCGCGCCAGTTAAATCCACTAAGTGCAGCCAGTTAGCACCCGCTTGGTGGTACAAGTTGAACTGCTCTGCTGGGTCGACTTTGTACTCAGTTACTTGGCCGTAATCACCTTGATAAAGGCGAACCACCTGTCCTTCAATTAAATCAAGAGCTGGAATAATCACACTAAATCCCTTTTATAATTCTAAGAAGTTTTGAATAAGCTTCGCGCCCGCTTTTGAAGAACGCTCAGGGTGGAATTGCACACCATAATAGTTACCGCTTTGAACCGCAGCAGTGAATGGATTTCCGTAATCACATTCGGCAATGGTGTAATCCCCAACAGGCATCGCAAAGCTGTGCACGAAGTAGAAATACTCTCCTTCTTCAATACCTTTGAAAAGTGGATTACCTGCTTTTGCAGAGACTGTGTTCCAACCCATATGCGGCAGCGGCAAATCGCCAGTTTGTAGTAGCTTCACTTCGCCATCACAAAGTCCAAGACACTCAACTAACTCGTCGGCTTTCTGACCTTTCTCTTGAGACACTTTGCCCAACAGTTGCATGCCTAGACAGATACCTAGCAAAGGCTTTTCTACCTGTTTTACCAAGCTGATAAGATCGCGCTCTTCTAGGTTCTTCATCGCTTCGCTGGCAGTGCCCACACCCGGTAGGAATAGCTTATCTGCCGACAATACGACCTGCGGATCTTTTGAAATAGTTACGTCATAGCCTAGGCGTTCAATAGCAAACTTCACCGAAGAGACGTTGGCACAGCCAGTATCGATAATGACAACTTTCTGTTCTGTCACTGTTTTTCTCCTTGCTAAGATTCGCCTTAAAGCACGCCTTTACTACTTGGTAGCTCAGTGCCTTCTACTTTGATTGCTTGGCGTAACGTACGGCCAAACGCTTTAAATAGACTTTCAATGATGTGGTGATCATTGTTGCCCGCAGAAGAAAGGTGCAACGTACATGCTAATGTGTCAGTCAAAGAGCGGAAGAAGTGAACCACCATCTCTGTTGAAAGATCACCCACTTGCTCACGGCTGAATTGAGCGTCGAACTTAAGGTAAGGACGACCTGATAGGTCTAGTGCGCATTGCGCCAAACACTCATCCATTGGAAGGCTAAAGCCAAAGCGACCAATACCACGTTTGTCACCCAGTGCTTCTTTCAACGCTTGACCTAACGCAAGAGCGGTATCTTCCACTGTGTGGTGATCATCAATGTGCAGGTCACCTTCCACTTTGCACACCATCTGGAATCCACCGTGCGTCGCGATTTGATCCAGCATGTGATCAAAGAAGCCAAGACCTGTAGAGATGTCATTGCCGCCTTGCTCATCAAGATTAACGATTACTTTGATGTCTGTTTCTTTTGTGGTGCGAACCACTTCAGCTACGCGCGCCTTCACCGTCAGATCTTTTAGGATCTGTTTCCAACCCATGGTTTCTGGGTTGTATTGAATGCCACGAATTGCCATGTTTTCTGCAAGTTGAAGATCGGTTTGACGATCGCCAATCACAACAGAGTTTTGGAAATCTACTTTGCCACCTTGAAGATATTCTTTTACCAAGCCTAATTTAGGCTTACGGCATGAACAGTTATCTTCATCAAAGTGAGGACAAATCAGCACGTCATCAAATTTCACACCTTGAGATTCAAAGATCTCCATCATCATGTTGTGTGGTGCATCAAAATCTTCTTGTGGGTAGCTGTCGGTACCCAAACCATCTTGGTTCGTGACCATCACTAGACGGTATCCTGCATCCTGCAACGACAACAGGCTTGGGATAACAAATGGCTCCAGTTTTAGTTTATCTAAACGGTCTACTTGAAAATCAATCGGCGGCTCAACAATTAAGGTGCCATCACGGTCGATAAAGAGGATTTTTTTTTGTTTGCTCACTCGAACTTCCTTATTGCTATTCTTTTGGCGCTCCCGCTATTGAGCGAGAGCGATAAATTCTGTCTCTATTTATGCGTAGTAGTTTCTGATAAATCCAAGCGTTTTTTCGCACTCGTCACGGTTACCCACACTGATACGCACACAGTTTTCAATTGGCGAGTTACGCAAAATAATGCCCGTATCCCAAGCCGCTTTGAAAAGGTCATCGCCATCTGGGAATTTCACCAATAGGTAGTTTCCCCACCCTTCAAACACTTCCAAGCCCGGAATCATTGAAAGGCCAACTTGCAAGTAAGCACGGTTTGCATTCAAATCGAGAACTTGAAACTTCGCTCGCGCTAAACCAGCTTCCGAAAGTGCCTGAGTCGCAATTTCTGCCACTGGAACTGGGACTGGGTAAGGTGCGATAACTTTAAGAAGTACATTAATCAGCTCTTCGTTCGCAAGCGTAAATCCACAACGCAGACCTGCAAGCGCAAAAGCTTTCGACAGAGTACGCAGAATCGCAAGATTCGGGTATTGCGCCAGTAAATCTACCGTTGACGCTTCTGGACAAAAATCGATGTATGCTTCATCCATCACCACGATTGCTCGGTCTTTTGTCATCTCAAGCAGAGACACAATGTCCTCACGCTTAACCAAGTTACCTGTTGGGTTGTTTGGCGAACATACAAAAACCAGTTTCACGTTATCCAGATTAGCTTCGATGCCTGCAAGGTCTAGTTGCCAATCTGACGTTAGCGGCACGGTTTTGCGCTCTACACCGATGGTTTCTGCACTGATGGCGTACATGCCGTAAGTTGGTGGGCAGTAAAGAATCGCATCTTCACCCGGCTCACAGAATGCACGAATTAATAACTCAATACCTTCGTCTGCGCCGCGAGAAGTCAGTGTTTGTTCTGGCTTCACACCCGCATACGCTGCGTAAGCGGAAATCAGTTCTTTCGGTTGGCATTCGCTGTAACGATTAAGACGAGCAAAGTCTGTTTTGTATTCATTGTTAAATGGTGATTCGTTGGCATTTAGCCATACGTCACCCGTACCACCGATTCGGCGAGCCGACATATAAGGGGTAAGCTGTTGGACTTGTTTACGCGCTAGCTTTTCCATCTCATTACTCTCTTATTCTTACTTACTTGCTAATTTTTCTACGCGGATAGTAACAGCACGTTTGTGAGCGTCCAGACCTTCTGCTTCAGCCATCGTGACTACCGTTGGTGCAAGGTTCTTTAAACCATCAGCAGAAAGCTCCTGAACCGTCATTCGTTTAGAGAAATCCGCCAAACCTAAGCTTGAATAAGTACGTGTGTAACCGTAAGTAGGAAGGACGTGGTTAGTCCCCGATGCGTAATCTCCCGCAGATTCAGGCGACCAATCCCCAAGGAAGATAGAACCTGCGTTATCTAATAGAGGTAGAAGCTCACGAGGGTTCTTAGTCTGAACAATCAAGTGCTCAGGACCGTAGTAATTGGAAATAGAAACTGACTGCGTCATCGACTCGGAAATAATGATCAAGCTTGATGCCAGAGCCTTTTCTGCGATGTCTGCACGAGATAGCTCCTTAAGCTGACGTTGAACCGCATCCGTCACTTGATCAGCAATCACAGGAGAAGGAGTCACCAATACCACTTGAGAATCAGGACCGTGTTCCGCTTGGCTCAAAAGATCCGCAGCGATAAAGTCTGCATCTGCGGTTTCATCTGCAATCACTAGCACTTCTGATGGCCCTGCTGGCATATCAATCGCAGCACCGCGGAAATCATTGCTAACCTGTCGTTTTGCTTCGGTCACGTAAGCGTTGCCCGGACCAAAGATCTTATCTACTTTCGATACAGTCTCGGTGCCATAAGCCATTGCAGCAACTGCTTGGCCACCACCGACGTTGTACACTTCATCAATGCCACACAGTTTCGCGACATAAAGGATCTCATCAGCGATTGGCGGTGGAGAACAAAGAACGACTTTACGACAACCTGCAATTTTTGCAGGAACGCCGAGCATCAAAACAGTCGATGGCAAAGGCGCACTGCCACCAGGAATGTACAAACCCACTTTTTGAATTGGGCGTGTTACTTGTTCACAAAGGACACCTGGCTGCGTTTCCACCTTGATCGGTTGCGGCTTTTGCGCTTTGTGGAACTTAGAAATATTGGCGTAAGCTTGCTCTAGTGCGCTCTTCATTGACTCTGACAAACGCTCTGACGCTGCCTTAATTTCCTGAGAAGAAACACGAATGGATTCAGGCTTAACACGGTCAAACTTTTCGGTCAGCTCAATAAGAGCAGAGTCACCTTCTTCTCGAACTTTAGCAATAACTTCGGCCACAGCAGTGGTGATATTGGCACCTTCTGCAATAGCAGGGCGCTCCAAAATAGAGTCTTGCTGATTCTCACTTAATGATTGCCAAACGACTGTTCTCATGATGCTTACTCCATCATTTTTTCAATTGGTAGAACAAGAATTGAACTTGCGCCCAACTCTTTCAGCTGTTCCATTGTTTCCCAGAACAGGTTTTCAGAACTCACCAAGTGAACAGCCATTTTCTGCTTATCTGCAGAAAGAGGAAGAACAGTTGGATCTTCAGCACCTGGCAGTAGTGCTTTAATTTGATCTAACTTCTCTGCTGGGGCGTGAAGCATAATGTACTTAGATTCTTTTGCTTGTTGTACGCCTTGCATGCGAGTTAACAGCTTTTCGATTAGCGCCACTTTGTCTGCGTCGAACTCACCTGTGCGTTGAATCAATGTCGCTTTTGATTTGAAGATAATTTCAGCTTCTTTAAGGCCGTTCGCTTCCAGTGTTGCACCTGTAGAAACCAAATCAGCGATAGCATCAGCGAGACCCGCGCGAGGCGCAACTTCTACAGAGCCTGTCAGCATACATGTAGAGAATGGAACGCCGGCTTCATCCATGTACGCTTTTAGAAGTTGAGGATACGTTGTAGCAATACGCTTGCCAGCTAAGTCTTGTGGACCGTTGTACTCTTCGTCCTTGTCGATTGCGATAGATAAACGACAGCCACCAAAATCAAGTCGACGAAGCTGAACAAACTCGCAGGGTTCACCTAATGCTTTGCGGTCAAGGCGAACTTCTTCTAGTTCATTTTCGCCAATAAAGCCAAGGTCAACCACGCCATCCATAATTAAACCTGGGATGTCGTCATCACGAACCAAGAGTAAATCAATTGGCATATTTTCAGAATGGACAACTAAACGCTCGCCCATTACGTTGAACTTTACGCCGCACTGTTTTAGTAGAGCTTGACTCTCTTTGCTAAGACGACCTTTTTTCTGAATTGCGATTCTTAAACGTTGTGTTTGCATTGCTTTGTCCCTATGCAAGATTTTGATATCTAAGTATTTTTCAAACTAATAAAACTAAAAAACCCTCGGGAGATTGAAGTCTCCCGAGGGTTTAAAATCTGCTTTTACTTTGATTTTACCTCCGGGAGTTTCCTGCCTCCCGGGTATGCGTACATCGCCCGAAAGACTAGATTGGGTGATGATGGTGATGAATGTTCATTACAAAATTACGCATACTTATTTCAAGGCTCTTCTCATTTGCTTTGTTACCAACAACACTAACCAAGCTGATTACTTTTTTCAACCCTTAATTTTAAAAAAATTCGAATTGTATAATACAAATAAAAAAGGAGGCCGAAGCCTCCTATAAATTTACTTTTTAAATCAGTGAATTACGCACTCTGGCAAGACGCTATTTTAGACTTTGAAAGCCATGACAAAATAGCGCAAACGATAATGAATGTTATCGACGCTGCAATGAACGAGAACGCTATTGAAGCAGTCATACCAAGGGCAATAAAGCCGACGCATGAAACAAGCGCGACTGATAATGCATAAGGTAGCTGTGTTGATACGTGATCAATGTGGTTACAACGTGCACCCGTCGATGACAAGATAGTCGTATCTGAGATTGGTGAACAATGGTCACCGAATACCGCACCAGCTAAAACCGCACTCAGCATCGGTAGCATTAGCGCTACGTCTGTTGCGCCAGCCATGTCTCCAGCGATTGGAAGCATGATGCCGAACGTACCCCATGAAGTACCTGTTGAGAACGCCATCAGGCCAGACAACAAGAATAGGATAACTGGGAGCCAATGAGGGTTGATATTGCCCTGCGCCATTGTCGAAAGGTAAGTACCAGTCTTCATATCACCGATAACAGAACCAATGGTCCAGGCAAATACTAAGATTAGAATCGCACCAAACATAGACTTAGCACCAATCCAAAGTGTACGTGCGATCTCAGCCATTGGTAGACCTTGCTTCACAACAGTAAACAGTGCAACTGCTAAGCCAAGCAAGCTACCGTAGATTAGTGATGTACCTACATCTGTATTTTCAAAAGCACCAAGAAGCGCAAACTCCTTACCATCAGCAGCCAATGCTTGGCCACCCGTGTAAAGCATTGAAGCGATAGTCGCGATAATCAGCGTCACGATAGGAAGTATCAAATCTGACACTTTACCCTTTTCACTTTCACGGATATCTAGCTCTTCGTTTAGGTCATGCGCTTCTTGCGAGTCATTTTCTTTGTCTTTATCAAAGCCACGACCTTGCGATGCAGAGATCTCATGCTCACGCATTTTACCAATATCAAGACCAAACCACGCAACAGCGAACACCATTAGCAGCGCAAAAACGGCGTAGAAGTTCATTGGAATAAGACGAACATATGCGCCAAGAGCCGAATACTCTGTGATCCCATGTGAGACTAAGATCCCGCCAATAATAGTAATAATGTAAGCACCCCAGCTAGAAGCAGGCATAATTACACACATTGGAGCAGCGGTTGAGTCTAGAATGTACGCAAGCTTAGCGCGAGACACATAAAAGCGATCGGTTACTGGGCGAGAGATCGCACCAACAGCAAGGCTATTAAAGTAATCATCGACAAAAATGAATACGCCTAAAAAGGCGGCAAGAAGTTTGGAGCCGCGTTTACTCTTCACTCGAGATTGTGCCCATTCAGCAAAAGCACGAGTACCGCCAGATAGCGTTAATAAAGCTGTTGTCATACCTAATAAGATTAGGAAACCAACAATGCTCATGTTCCAAGTGTTAATTCCGCCATCTTCAATAAAGACAGAAGAAACTTGAGAACTGACGTAACCTGCGGTGTCGCTGATAGACCAGCTATTAAGTAGCACCGCACCTAGCACGATACCTACACCCAAGGAAACTAATACACGTCGAGTCAAAATCGCCAAAGTCAAAGCGACAATAGGTGGCAATAATGAAACAGGAGAACTAGAAAAATCTATTAAATTCATGATCTTCAAAAACCAAAGTTTGGCTAGAGATCTACTGCAGACAAGTCACGTAGCATACGATACGTGCTCATGTTGAACTTAGCGACAGGGAAGCGAACACTCCACCCAACCCTACAGTAGCGCTCCATAGTTTAATGTGAATATATACTATGGCAGTGTTGTTCCTTTCAGATACAACCCCAGCAAGTAACTTTGATGAGTTACTTACTTCGGCAATCTTCGCCTTCCACTATTATTCATTGGCATCACCCCAATAATAGCTACTCTTCGAGACCGCGCCTCTACGGCAACAACAAACAATTAACCACTAACTGTACAAATTAACAACAAATTGTCTGCAATATTGCATCAGGTGGCAGCCATTGTACTTATGATGAGAGTCAATGCAACACATCAAACTAAATTAAACAAATAAATAATGACTGAGATAATTTATAAACCTTGCCTACTTCCATAAGTTTTGTGCAACTGAAATCACATCAATCATGTTATTTATGAAACATTATTACTACCTTAGAAATATCATGGTTTATCTTATATCAATAAATTAAGGATATATGACACAGCATTAAAGATGGATGCTTCATATTTTTAAGTAATAACTCAAATTTTTTTATAAAAAACCAAGCTGTCACTCTCTCTATACAATAATGATTGTTGATTTTAGTTCTCATCTAAGAATGATTTATTTCGAGTGTAATAATATTAATTGCTTTAAAAAATAGTCAAATTTAAACAAAATCTTGATTTAGCATTTGCACATAAGGAAAAGATAAAGTTAAATATAAGGACTCTTTGTTTATTTATAGATTGGCATTATTTAATCGTAACGATAAAAAGTGCCCAACACATTAACCTTTTAATAGGAATCGTTATGTCAGAGCTGACTAAAACCCTTCTAAATATCCGTAGCCTTCGTGCATTTTCTCGTGAGCTGACTCTAGAACAATTGGAAGAAGCTCTAGATAAACTCACTACTGTCGTAGATGAGCGTCGTGAAGCAGAAGAAGCAGAACGCGCAGCACAAGCAGAGCAAGAAGCTAAGCTTGCAGAGATTGCTGAGAAAATCGCTCAAGACGGTATTGACGTAGAAGCACTTATTACTGCGCTATCTGGCGAAACTAAGACGAAAGGCAAAGCGAAGCGCGCACCTCGCCCTGCTAAATACAAATACACAGATTCAAACGGTAATGAGAAAACTTGGACTGGCCAAGGTCGTACACCTTCGGCGATTCAAGAGCAACTTGATGCAGGTAAATCTCTGGATGAGTTCCTAATCTAGATCCGTGCTATTTTTTAAAAGGCTCCCATAGGGAGCCTTTTTTATTTAAACCATTACAAATAAAAAAGGCACATTTCTTAATGTGCCTTTTACTTTAGTTACAGAATAGTTAATTAAATCGCTTCGTATTAACGTTCCCAGTATGCTTCTTCTAGGCTATCTTCTCGCTCAGGAAGTCCGCGCGACAATCGTGGTGAATGTTGCACGAGAACTTCGTAGCTAGCACGGTTTGCGTATTTGCAGACTTGAGAAAAAGAAGAGTAAGTTAAATACTCGTTACTGTGCTTGCTTGAATTAGGCACATTTTCTTTATGGTATTTATTTGCTGCCATATCATGAAGAACAGCAGATAACGCAGCATCACCTGCGCCATTTGTATTCTTAATTTTTTCTGGGCCACCCATATATGGCGAGATATGCGAGTACACTTTTATTGGCGTCTCGCATGAGTCTTTTTTCGCCGGACGACTGAATTCATAACGATTAAATTCAGCAATTGACCCTGGAAGTAATGGCAAAGAAGTTTCGCGCTTCGCGCTATCCTCCGTATACCCAGCCATAAATAGACCTACAGGACCCGCCGTGCACAATACTAGATCAGCCCACTCCAATGTTTTATCAGACGCAGCAAGTGGATCAGATTCCCCCGTCAGTGCTTCTGCTTCATCTTCATTCATCGCAACGACTGAAACGTTATCTCGAATGAATTCTTGCCAATATTTAGGGTCATCTTGAATAACAAACTTTGTGCCTAAAGTCAGAACAACAGGCACATCATTCTTTTTCGCGTACTCAATTGCTTTCATTGTTGCTTCCGGCATTGGGTCGCCGTCTTTGCAACGTACTAGATATGACGTCAGTACAAGTGCTGATGCATTTTTAAAGATTTTCTCTGGAATGCTATCAGGATGGAGTTGGTTCATTTGCCCTTCGCTGATAGCAAAAGTACGTTCACCGTCTTCTGTGATAAGAGCAAAACAACGGCCAATTGCACCATCTACACCTTGTAGGTAGTTCAAGTCCATGCGGCTTGATGTATTACAAAGATAGCGGTAACCGTAGCTGCCAATCTTAATATCCTGGCTCATCACTCCAAGTAGTGTGGAGCGGTCATCCGCTAGCACGGAGTAGTTATGTAGCGTGTTACCAATTGTACCGCCCGCATACTCATTGGTAATCAAGTTCTCTTCTTTCAGTTGCTGGTATAACTCTTCTGCTCTTTCGTCATCGATAACCAGAGAGTGACCTTTACTCAGACCGTACTTTTCAATCACATCCGTTGTAACTTTTGCTTCAATATCAACCAAGGTTTGGTCAATACCAATGATGTGAGTGCGCGTCATCTTCTTGCTTTCTTGTGCTTGGCTCACCAGCGGGTCACGAGCATGAACAGGAAAATAGTGCTTCGATTTGCGTTGTCCAGGAAATTTCATATTGTCAGTCTGAGTAAGGGGATGAAAAGGAGAGCGGATTCTATACCGCTAATAATAAAGCAGCAATAAAAGCGATTATAGCAAACGTTTGCTGACTACTTTTTTCTTTTAGGTGGCTTATTCACCTTCCATAAAGCTGAGATCTGGTAGTTGCTCAAGGTGCTCGCTATAACGCTTTAGGTTGAACTCACCCTCATTCTTCATTACATCAAAAATCTCAATTGACATCGCACATGCCATCATCGCAACCGCATCTTCACGTGGTGTGCCAGTCATCATTAAACGCATAAGGGTTTCTTTTACTTTAAGCGGGTTACCATCTTCGAGCTGATTTTCAACAATTTCAATCAACTCACTTTCTTGCATAAATTGGTTTTCTTCTGTCATTTGATGTTTCCTCTTGGATTTTGGCCAACTATGCCATATATACCTCTTCTATACTTGCGAAATTACTCGTTCGAATCTTTGTTGAAGAAAAATCCAGCGAAACGAATTGTGATTTCGATCTCGGATCTGTCACCGGTCTGTGGATTCTGATAGAATCTGCATCCCGTTTATTTAAGTGGTGTTTAGTAATGTCTGATAACAGCCAAAAGAAAGTCATCGTCGGTATGTCCGGCGGCGTTGATTCATCTGTTTCCGCGTATCTTCTAAAGCAGCAAGGCTACCAAGTAGAAGGCCTTTTCATGAAGAACTGGGAAGAAGATGACAACGAAGAATATTGTACAGCGGCAGAAGATCTTGCTGACGCTCAGGCAGTATGTGACAAGCTAGGCATCCACCTACACACTATCAACTTTGCTGCCGAATACTGGGATAACGTATTTGAGTACTTCCTTGCTGAATACAAAGCGGGCCGTACTCCGAACCCTGACATTCTTTGTAACAAAGAAATCAAGTTCAAAGCATTCCTAGAATTCGCTGATGAAGTACTTGATGCTGATTACATTGCAATGGGCCACTATGTGCGTCGCTCTTTCCCAGAAAACGGTGAAAAAACACAAATGTTACGTGGTCTAGATGGCAACAAAGATCAAAGCTACTTCCTGTACACATTAAGCAACGAGCAAATCGCACGTAGCCTATTCCCTGTTGGTGACCTAGAGAAGCCAGAAGTACGCCGCATCGCGGAAGAGCAAGATCTAATCACGGCGAAGAAGAAAGACTCTACGGGTATTTGTTTCATCGGCGAACGCAAGTTTACTGAATTCCTAGGTCGCTACCTTCCAGCTCAACCAGGTAACATCGAAACACCTGAAGGCGAAGTGATTGGTCAACATCAAGGCCTGATGTACCACACGCTTGGTCAGCGTAAAGGTCTACACATCGGTGGCCGTAAAGGCGGCGGTGGTAACGAGGACCCATGGTTCGTTGGTGAGAAAGATCTAGAACGTAACGTTTTGATTGCCGTTCAAGGTAAAGACCATCCAATGTTAAAATCAGAAGGTCTACTTGCATCACAACTTCACTGGGTAGATCGTGAGCCAATTCGCGATGTTATGAAGTGCACAGTGAAAACTCGTTACCGTCAGGAAGATATTCCTTGTACAATCATCCCTATCGATGATGAAAACATTAAAGTTATCTTTGACGAGCCACAAATTGCTGTAACTCCAGGTCAATCAGCAGTGTTCTACAAAGGTGACGTGTGCCTAGGTGGCGGCATCATCGAGCAACGCATTAAATATTCTCAAGCTTAGGAGTCGTTACGTGGCGAATACACTTTATGACCGTACTATCGCTTTCGCTGGGATTTGCCAAGCTGTTGCTTTAGTTCAACAGGTAGCGAGAAACGGACATTGTGATCAAGATGCTTTTGAAACATCAATCAACGCTATTTTGAGCACGAACCCTGCTAACACAGTTGGCGTATTCGGTCGCGAAGCCGATCTAAAGCTCGGCCTAGAGTGCTTGGTTAAGGGGATTGATAGCACACCATCAGGCAGTGAAATTACTCGTTACATTATTAGTTTAATGGCGTTAGAGCGTAAGTTAAGCTCTCGTAACGATGCTATGTCTCAGCTTGGTGATCGTATTCAGATGGCCAAGCGTCAGTCAGAGCACTTTGAGCTACTAGACGATCAAATGATCAGCAATTTAGCGAGCATCTATCTGGATGTCGTTAGCCCTATTGGCCCACGCATTCAAGTAACGGGCACGCCATCTGTACTGCAGCAGACGGCAAGCCAACACAAAGTTCGTGCGCTGTTGTTATCTGGCATTCGTAGTGCAGTTCTTTGGCGTCAAGTTGGTGGTAAGCGTCGCCACCTAATCTTCGGGCGCAAGAAGATGGTAGAGCAAGCACAAATCCTTCTTGCTCGTCTGTAGTAAAATATCAAATAAGCAGCTCGCGTTTATCGCGAGCTCATTTTTTTCGACTAAAACAAATCCCGCGCAAACGTTTGCGCAATATTCGTGACAATTGCCACAGTTATTGGTATAAAGCTCACGAAATTTAGAAACCCAATTCAGGAGAACATCATGGAACTGTCAGCATTGACTGCTGTTTCACCAGTAGACGGCCGTTACGGAAGCAAGACAATTGCGTTACGCGAAATTTTCAGTGAATACGGTCTACTAAAATACCGTACTATCGTTGAAATCCGCTGGCTACAAAAGCTTGCTGCTACTGCTGAAATTGCAGAAGTGCCAGCGTTTAGCGCAGAAGCAAACCAATTCCTAGACGACCTTGCTGCAAACTTCTCTGAAGAAGATGCACGCCGTATCAAAGAGATCGAGCGTACAACTAACCACGACGTAAAAGCGGTTGAGTACTTCCTAAAAGAGAAAGTAGCAGACGTTCCTGAACTGCACGCAATAAACGAGTTCTTCCACTTCGCATGTACTTCTGAAGACATCAACAACACATCACACGCTCTAATGCTTAAAGAAGCGCGTGAGAACGTGATTCTTCCAGAAATCCGTAACCTAATCGACGCTATCAAAGCACTAGCAGTGGAATACCGCGACATTCCTCTTCTATCTCGTACACACGGTCAGCCTGCTTCTCCATCTACTATGGGTAAAGAAATGGCAAACGTGGCGTACCGTATGGAGCGTCAATTCAAGCAAATCGAAAACGTTGAGATCCTAGCGAAAATCAACGGTGCAGTAGGTAACTACAACGCACACCTTTCTGCTTACCCAGAGCTAGATTGGCACAAGTTCTCTGAAGAGTTCATCACAGAGTCTCTAGGCGTAACTTGGAACCCTTACACAACTCAAATCGAACCGCACGATTACATCGCTGAGCTGTTCGACGCTATCGCTCGTTTCAACACTATCCTGATTGACTTCGACCGTGACGTTTGGGGTTACATTGCACTAGGCCACTTCAAGCAAAAAACTATTGCTGGTGAGATCGGTTCTTCAACAATGCCTCACAAAGTTAACCCAATCGACTTTGAAAACTCAGAAGGTAACCTAGGTCTTGCGAACGCTGTATTCGGCCACCTAGCACAGAAACTGCCTATCTCTCGTTGGCAACGTGACCTAACTGACTCAACGGTTCTACGTAACCTTGGTGTTGGTGTTGGCTACGCTATCATCGCTTACACTTCGACACTTAAAGGCATCAGCAAGCTAGAAGTAAACCGTGAAGCCCTTCTTGCTGAACTAGACAAGAACTGGGAAGTACTAGCTGAGCCAGTACAAACCGTTATGCGTCGTTACGGCATCGAGAAGCCATACGAGAAGCTGAAAGAGCTAACTCGTGGTAAGCGTGTAGACGGCGAAGCAATGCGTAACTTCATCGACGGTCTTGAGCTTCCTGAGCACGAGAAAGCACGTCTGAAAGAGATGACGCCAGCGAACTATATCGGTCAAGCAATCGAGCTGACAGATAAGCTGTAATACTCCTGTAACGACCAGATACTTAAAAGGTTGACGCGAAAGCGTCAACCTTTTTTAGTTAGGAGAGTTAGGTCGGGAGAAAATAATTTTAGTTATATGGAATGGATTATTAATTGAAGATCAGCCCCATTTGTTATGCCTGCTTTTGAAAGAACAAGGTTATTGTTCCTACTTCCACACCAAACTTTTTTATTTTCGTTAGATTGAAAACGTGTCTGTCATCCTGACGATAAAGCCAATCATCAAAAGCAACCGTCACTGATGAATCCTCCATTTGTAGCTCAAAGTCATATTGCCACTGTAGCGCATTGCCCTGCTCTTCCCCTGTTGCTACACCTATAATATCGTCTGCCTTACCTTCATAACGACCGTCTTCTAATCTAGTGATAACCCAAATTCGCTGGTCCACCTCTCCGTCATCAAACACGAAGTCTTCCACCAGCGTCAGCGTATCACCCGCTACAGTACCCACTATATCGACCTCAAAGCGACGCGTTTGCTGTCCGGTATAATCTTGCACCATCCCCCACGCCTTTATGTCGCCTTCGAAATAACCGAATACGTCAAAAGTCGGTGTAGAAGAGCGGTAATTATCAATGTCTGCGGAACATGCCGAAAGAAAAACAGCTGCCACTAAAGTCGCTGCTTTAAAAATTCGTTTAAACACTATCTAACCTGCCCTATCAATTGTTTTCGGAGTTTCGGAAATTCTGTGTTGGGTGATAACCATATAGCCAAAAATGCATCGTTCATTCGTTCGTCTTCAATGATGCCAACGTTCTTTACTTGCACGTCCCCAACCTGCTTATAAAAAAGCTGACCAGATTTTCCATCTGTTAGATAAGTAAGCTCGTCACCTTTTTGAATATCAGGAAACATACGATCGAGCTCGCTGATCCAAGCTTTTCGATATGAGTCCGTAAAACCCAATTTCGCCCACTGCTCATCCGTCACATCAAGCAGCTGTTGCTTACTGATGTCTCTCTTGTAATTAATTTCCAACGCAAGGGGATGTGGCGATACGTCATCGCTTACGATAAACTTTCCATCAGGCGCTTTTAATCTTGAGTGATAAATATCGAAGATGAACCAAGTAAGTTGGGCTTCTCCAACAGTTTTCCACCCCTTCCAATTCGCAATGTTGCTGGCAGCTTCGCTATTTCCAACAGGTTGAGCTTGCAGAGCAAAAGAACCAGTTACTATTACCAACGCAAGCAACCTAGTCAGTCTCTGAGTTAAGTCTCTCTTCAAGCTTTTCATTTCCGTACACCTTGAGTATCAAGAGCATCATGACGCACCATTCGACAAACAACATTGCCAGTGTAGCGCCAGTGCTGAATCCAAATTCAACGGCTTGGAGTTTATGGCCAGCAAAGTAGCTCGCCGTTCCTCCGAGTCCGCCTACTATTGATACGTAGGTTTTTGGGAAACGGTACAAAATTGACTTGAGTTGATAGGCATACCAGGCGAACAGAACCCAAAGGCACAAAAGCCAAAGGGGTAACCATTGAGTGGCAAACATGAAAATTGAAAATTGCTGATTTAATGTATCAAGCACGAGACCAATCGTGGCGATCACACCAATACTTTTGAGCGAAGATGCGTCAGTTTTCAAACAATATAGTAGGGTTGCCAAAGTAAGGAATAACGTGACCCATTGCCATTGATAGGTTCCAAGCACCGCTGCAAACCAGCAGAGTTGGAACCATGTCGAAGCAAGAAATACCTTCATAACGAACTACGGGCGTTGAAACGTCATGTGAACTGCACTGATCGTGCGAGCCAAAAAGCCACCTTCACAGTAGCTCAAATAGTAGCGCCACATACGCACAAAGCGGTCGTCGTAGCCAAACGAGCGCACTTCACTCTCTGCTCGATTAAAACGAAGGTGCCATTCGTTCAGCGTCTTGGCGTAGTCCAAACCAATATCGAACAAGTCTCGCGTCACTAAGTCACTGTACTTTGTTGTTGCTTGGATTAGTGAGGTTACCGACGGTAAAAAACCACCCGGGAAAATGTACTTTTGGATAAAGTCGACGTTGTTACTGTAGTAATCGTAACGCTGATCGGCAATCGTAATCGCTTGAATCGCCATCAAGCCACCAGACTTCAATAAAGACTCACAGACCTTAATGTACGAAGGCAGGAATTGTTTGCCCACAGCTTCAATCATTTCAATAGAAACGAGCTTGTCATAAGTGCCGGTTAGGTTTCGGTAATCTTCTTTGAGTAGAGTGATTTTGTCTTCTAAGCCACGCTCTTTGATTTTTTGCTCCGCGTACGCGTGTTGCTCTTCAGATATCGTTGTTGTGGTGACCTGACAACCGTATTGTTCAGCCATGTAAATCGCCATAGCGCCCCACCCAGTGCCAATTTCAACAACATGATCGGTAGATTTCAGCTCAAGTTGCTGACATAGACGATCCATTTTGTTGATTTGAGCCTGCTCTAGAGAGTCATCCGCATGATTGTAAAGCGCCGACGAGTACAGCATATTGGTGTCAAGGAACGCTTCGTATAGGTTGTTACCCAAGTCGTAATGCGCATGGATATTTTTACGTGAGTTCTCTTCAGAATTTCTGTTTGACCAATGGCTGAACTTGTACAGTATTTTAGTCAACCAACTGCCTTGCTCTTCGAGTTTATCTAGAGCACGCATGTTAAGGGCCATCAGTTTCATTAATGAGGTTAAATCGGGGCTATCCCACCACCCATCCATATAAGCCTCACCAGCAGCAATACTGCCGCCCTGCAAGATCCGTGAATAAAAGCCTGGATGTTTTACCTCTATAGTAGCGACAACAGGTTGACCACTGTACTCCCCATTTGGCGCACTAAAACGCTCGCTTCGCTCTGTCGTTTCCGTCTTAAAACTTTCAATAACTGTTAAACAGCCGATTTCCATTTTTTGCAGACATTGAAAAATAACTCCGCGAGCCGCTTTTTGCGTTGTCGTCAATTTACGCGGCAATGTCATAGAACTAGTATTTAACATGCAGAATTCTCCTTGTGCTTTTTATTTTTTTTGTCTGTTTTTTCAGTATCGGCTTCTATTTCTTCATGCGTTGAATATTTAGGATGAGAATAAAAAGGTGCGCCTTTCACCCAAAGTTTTAATGCGTGCCAATAAATACCAACCATTACTTTTACCGTTTGTATTGGTGTAACGATCAAACACCTCAATAAGGTTTTGCTTGAAAGTGGCTTGGCTTTCATAACCATGGTGGCATCAAAGTGTTTCTCTCCTTTGTGACATTCAAGATGAATATTCAACTTGTCTGTCAAAGGTTTAATTTTCCAGCGGTAGAGTTGGTCAATCGGGTTGAATGGTGAAACATGGAATGCTTTAACTTGTTCCCAACCAAACTTTTCTTCTTCTTTATCTGCTGACACCACGTAGTAATGTCGTTCATTCCAAGGAGTGTTACTCACCTCTGCGAGGAGATACTTCCATTCTCCTTCCGCGTTATAAACATAGTAGAAATTAACGGGACTGAAATAAAGTCCTAGATAACGCAAGTGACAGACTGCGATTACCTTGCCGGTACAGCGAACACCTGTCAGTTCTTCAATTTTGCTGTGCACTGCCGACTTGACGCTACCTTCACCAATGTAATCACTGCGCTTGAAGCGAGCCCAATGCCACCAACGCGAACCAAAACCCCATACTTTTTTCTCTAAAGCATCGATCTCGTCTACATCAATGGCGGGCATAAATAAAGAGTAGTTCAATTCATGATTCACCGGCGTGAATCGACGGTGACGAACGTTGCCTATAAACAATCGGCTGTTCATTTGGCTATCCATATCACGCTGCGCCTTTTTCGAAAGGAACCACATTTTGTTCGCGGTACTTTTCTTCTAGTTCTTTCACAACATCAAGCGCGCTACGCACGCCATCTTCATGAAAACCGTTGTACCAATAAGCGCCGCAGAACCAGGTACTTTGTTTACCCTGTATCTCATTTTTGCGCTGCTGCGCTGCAATAGACTCAGTGGTGAATACTGGATGATGATAAGTGAACGAACGCAAGACTTTATTTGAGTTAATTTGCTCAGTACTATTCAACGTTACACAAAACGTGTGTTCTGATTGAATATGCTGAAGAATGTTCATGTTATAAGTGAGCGAAGGGAGGCGTTGCTGTTGCTCTTCACTGCCTTCCAATAGGTAGTTCCATGATGCCCATGCTGCCTTACGTTTTGGTAGTACGGCAGAGTCGGTATGAAGAACAACTTCATTTGCTTGGTATGTCATATCCCCCAAGATTTCCTGCTCAATTGGGCTGATATCCTCTAGCATTCTCATTGCTTGATCACTGTGACAAGCAAAGATAACGTCATCAAACCAATGCGTTTCTCCGCGAACTTGAACGCCAACCCCTTTTTCGTTGCGAACCACTTTTTCGACAGGACTATTAAGACGAATATTCTCGGCAAAGCCTTTGGTCAATGGTGGAATGTATGAACGTGAACCACCTTTAATCACATACCATTGTGGTCGGTTAGTCACATCTAGCAGACCGTGGTTGAGGAAGAAACGTAAGAAGAACATAAGAGGGAATGCGCGCATGTCAGCTAAAGTCGACGACCAAATCGCAGCACCCATCGGTAATATGTAGTTATCGGTAAAAAAAGCACTGAATTTGTGTTCGTCAAGGAACTCACCTAACGTCTGAGAGTGCGAAGATTGCTCGCTAGCGAAGCGCTTGGCAAGTTTATTGAAACGAAGTATCTCGAAGATAAATCGATAAAATTTAGGGTTTGCCCAGTTACGTTTTTGAGCAAACAATGTCGACACTGTGTGGCCGTTGTACTCTAGTCCGTTCCCATCGTTTCTGACACTGAAGCTCATTTGAGTCGGCAGACCTTCAACGCCAATCTCGCTCATCATTTTAATGAAATTAGGGTACGTACGATCGTTATAGACGATGAACCCAGTGTCTATCGCGTATTCTCTACCATCAAGGCTCACATCAACGGTTGCAGTATGGCCACCGATGTAATCGTTCGCTTCAAAAAGCGTTACATCATGTTCTTTATGCAAGTAATAACCACAAGTAAGGCCAGAGATTCCCGTTCCCACAATCGCTATCTTCTTTCTTCCTGCTGTTTTCATTTTTATTCCTTCTTATGATACGAGTTTAGCAGTTAGGCGAGCTTGCCAACTGTATGGAAGTAACGAGATAAAACGTAAAATACTGGTAAATCTCGCTGGGAAATAGATATAGGTCTTGTTGGCGGCTAACTGCTTCCTGATAGAGTCCGACGCTTGCTGAGTAGAAATGATCATTGGCATTTCGAAGTCGTTTTTGTCAGTCAACGGCGTTTCAACAAAACCAGGAAACACCGTTACCACTTTGATCCCTTTCTTTTTCAAGTCGACGGCGAGCGTGCGTGCAAAATAACTGACTGCCGCTTTGGATGCGCCGTAAGCTTCTGCACGAGGCAGTGCCACTTCTGATGCGATAGAGCCAACAATAACAATGCGGTGCCCTCTCTCTAAATGTACTTGGCAGCCTTCAACGCAGTTGGCAACACCGACAACATTTACGTTCATCACACGCGCCATGAGTTTCGCGTCGACCACTCCCTCATCCATGTACTCACAATCGCCTGCGTTAAAAACCCATGTGTTTGGCGTAAAGGGCAAATTAGAGAGCGCCTGCTGAGTTTCCTCATAATTTGTCACATCAAACTGCAATGTATGAATTTTGGCAGAAACTGCCTCCAGTTCTGCAAGAACATCTTGATTCCGACCACAAGCAATCACATTCCATTCTGAGGTCGCGTAATCTAGGGCAAGCTGCCTTCCTATTCCGGAGGTGGCGCCTGTGATTAAGATGGTGTTGTTCATTGTCCTAACCTCTGCTTGATGGTTTTAACGACTGAACCAAGTAACGGTAAATGCTCATAGAGCATCTCTCCGAGATCAAAATAGTCTCGGTGATAAATGACCTGACCTTCGCTAAATTTGAGGTGCGAAACACCATTGACGAGAATAGGCGCACCCTTCTGAAGTTTGGGATGCTGAAGGTCCATTGTCCAAGTTAGGAAGCCTGTATCTCCGACTTGTTGATGCTCATGGATTACAAAATCACAACTGATGACGTTGGCATATAATGAGGTGAAATAATCCGAAAGTGCTGGCCATCCTTCTAAACGATGCGCTGCGTCCTCAAATACTACATCTTGGTGATATATATCCTTAAGCAGATGTAAGTTCGCTTTGTTGAGCTTTTGATAGATATTGCCAACAGACTGTATGTCCATTTTTTACTCCTACACGCCCATTAAGTTGTACAAAATTATTATATGTACAAGATAGTTCATTCCACCAAAGTTGTACAAAAATAATTTTGTATAACTTTATTTCTGTAAGTAGTACGTGATGAAGTTCGCACGCGATCAATCGGCGAAAAAAAGGCTTGGTCAAAACCAAGCCTTTTCAGCAGATTAACAATTATTTAAGTAGGAACAATTAGTATTGCTGGCCTCGCAACGCTGCAATACGTTTATCTAGCGGAGGGTGGCTCATTAATAGCTCAGTCAGCGACTGCTTGCCATTGATACCAAACGCCATCATGGTGCCATCCAGTTGAGATTCATGACTCACCTTCAAACGCTCTAGAGCCGCAATCATTTTTTCTTTGCCAACGAGGCGCGCAGCACCTGCGTCCGCGTGGAATTCGCGATGACGGCTGTACCACATAGTCAAGAAGCTAGCTAGGAAACCAAATACCAGTTCAAGCACCATGGATACGCCAAAGTAAACCATCATATTTGTACCTTGGCCTTCTTCATCATCGTTCGATGCCACGATATTGGCAATAAAGCGTGATAGGAAGATAACAAACGTGTTCACGACACCTTGCATCAACGTCATCGTGACCATATCACCATTTGCAATATGGCTCACTTCGTGTGCAAGTACTGCCTCTGCCTCATCACGAGTCATATTGTGTAAAAGACCAGTAGAAACGGCGACAAGAGAGTCATCTCGTTTTGCACCTGTCGCAAATGCATTGATATCTGGTGAATCATAAATAGCCACCGTTGGCATACCAATACCCACTTGTTGAGCTTGACGACCCACAGTTTCGACTAACCAATGCTCCGTTTCGTTGCGCGGGCTTTCAATGACCATACCACCAACCGAGCGTAGCGCCATACCCTTTGACATCATCAACGAAATAAATGCGCCACCAAAACCAAATACAGCAGCCATTACAAGTAAACCTGACAGACTGCCTGGTTGCATTCCAGTTACAGCGTAAACAATATTCAGAACAACACTAAGCACTAGCACGACAGCTAGGTTAGTTGCTAGGAATAACATAATTCGCTTCATTACTTTTCTCCGAGGAAGCTTATCGTTTTTTTAAAACGGATTGTTATAAGGAACAAATGGTAATCGCTATAAAAGCCAATTCCGTTGATTTTCATGTTCCGTGCGTTATAGATATAGTCTATCCGCGATAAAAACAAGGTTAAGCAATAAATTGCAACATTTGTTTTCGGGACTGAAATATTTAATTCAAGCGATTTCAAAACATGCTTTGGTAGGAGCCGGAACCTCCGTTCATATACATTTATCAAAATGATAAAATAAGCTCTGAGCTACCCATCATCTATTGATAGATGATCTTGGTGTTAAATCTATCACCTCTTAGCAACTTAGCTAGAAATTTTTTAATAGACCAAAAACAGTACGTTAGCTCTGCTATAGACTTTGGTCTTATTGTGCGGCTACATGGACATGCTAAATTCGAATGAGATGAACAAAACAGAGCCACTCTAAGTACATTGCAAAAAGTGCATTGGGTGAGCTCAAAAACTCCATGTATTGAGGGAAAAACCATGGTAGAAACTAACGACTATCAAATGGCTATTGATTTACTGCGTTGTCACCTAGGCATCTCAGAGGACGAGGCAAAGCAACAACTTGGTATTTCAACCGATCATCATATGTCTCAGCGTGTTGCAGAAACACAACAAGCATTGATGGGGCTCAGCCAAGATAAGTAATCTGACTTTTTAGGTTACACCAACAAGAAAGGGCTGCATTGCGCAGCCCTTTGGTTTTTTAGTCTTTTACCCTAAACACCATTAGTCAGTGTTTAGCAACGGCTCTACATTAATGTACTTGCCTAGCTCTTTACGTTTAGCACTTGGAATATATGGAATTTCCCCAAGCTTAGGTGCATCGATACGTGCTTCTAGCATCTCGATAATGTCAGCGTAGTGCTCTGTGCCTGGGTTGACGCGGTTTGCCACCCAGCCAACAAGATTCAAACCATCCGCTTTAATACTCTCTGCTGTGAGTAAAGCGTGGCTCAAACAGCCTAATTTAATGCCAACCACCAGTACAACAGGTAACTGCTCTTCTTTTACCCATGTAGATAAACAGTCCGTATCGGATACTGGCACACGCCAGCCTCCAGCACCTTCAACGAGAACAACATCGGCTTGCTGCTTATGTTGAGCCAGTTTTTGACTCAGAACATCGTAACTTATTTCGACATGTTCATGCTTCGCTGCAATGTGGGGAGAAGCAGGCAACTCTAAAGCGTATGGGTTCACATCATCATAGTCCACATCGAGTGTTGCGGCGTCTTGTAAGTGTAAAGCATCAGAGTTACGCCATCCGGCTTCAGTCTTGTCACTCCCTGCTGCCACTGGCTTATAACCAATAGTGTTTAGTCCTTTTGCGGCGATCGCTTGCAAAATGGCTTTAGACGCTACCGTCTTTCCAACATCAGTATCCGTACCAGCAATAAAAAAAGCATCAATCATAGATGTATTACTCCAAAACAAACCTGATAACTTGCAGGTAGAAGACCTTGATCGTTTTTAAACGCTTGGTACGCATGCTCAACTTTTAACAAAGTCTCGCGACTAGTTAAACCGTGTGAGCGCCCGCTTACGTGATTTGCACCTATACCTTTGAGGTCACGCATAACTGAAAATGCAGAGTCGTACCAAACTGTGATGGTGGTCAAGTCTAGTTGATGGCTGTCACATCGAGATTGCGCTAACGCAATTTTTACCTGATTGAGCGTTAGAAAGTTATTGACGTGTTGATATGCATCAATTTTTTCCCATGATGCACGCAGCTCATACAGTGATCCATCAACCAGTGTAGAGAACCACGCTTTCCCACCATTTTTTAGCACGCGGCGCACTTCTTTTAGTGGGTAACTTAAATCTGTACACCATTGCAGCGCTAAACTTGAAAACACGTAATCGAAGCTATCATCGTCAAATGGTAAGTTTTCAGCATCAGCAACTTGGTAATGCATTCGTACTGCACCACAACGCTGCTCTGCTTTATCTAACATGGCTTGAGAGATATCGCCGCAGACTACTTCCGCACCGCGTTGTTGAAGTAGTTGGGAGAAATAACCCGTGCCACAACCTAAATCCAATACACGTTTTCCCGTCAAGTTTTCAGGAAGTTTATCAAGCAGCTGATGCCCGACATCACGTTGAAAAGCCGCATGTTTATCGTATGTTTCTGCTGCTTTACCAAACGAAGAGGCAATCGCGTCTTTATCTTGATGGAAACTCTCTAACGCGAGCGTTTGCGCTAATGCGGTAGTTGCATTATCCATTACAGCGCTCCTAATGCTTGCTTCAATGCGATTGAAAGCGTTTTAACTTGTTCATTAGTGTGATTGGCAGTGAGTGTTATTCGAAGACGAGACGTTCCTTTAGGCACCGTCGGAGGGCGAATAGCAGTCACCCAAATACCGTTTTGGCGACAAGCACCTGCTACTCGCAAAGCCAATTCAGATTCACCAATCAAAAAGGGCTTAATCGAAGTTTGAGTCTCAACAAACCCCTCAAGGCCGCTAAGGCTATCTCGATACACTTCACTAAGCTCAGAGAGCTTTTCACGTCGCCAAGACTGCTCTTGAACCATCGAGACTGCATGAGTCAACGCATACGCTTGTGCTGGCGGTATCGCCGTGGAATACACATGGTGACGAGCAAACTGAGTTAAAAAGTCCCCCGTTGCGTGGTCACATAAAATAGCTGCGCCAGACGTACCAAACGCTTTACCGAAGGTAACGACCAATAACTCAGGCTTAACCGCGGCATGCTCGCAAGAGCCACCACCGGATTGACCAAGAACGCCAATACCATGAGCGTCATCGACAGCAAGCCAAGCATCATGACTGCGAGTGACTTCAGCTATATCGCTGAGCGGCGCACAATCACCGTCCATGCTGAACACCCCTTCAGTCACAACCAGATGGTTGTCTTCGCTATTAATCAGCGATTTCAGGTGCTCGATGTCATTGTGCTTGAAACGCTTCATCTTAGCTGGTGACAACGTCCCCGCTTCCATCAGTGAGGCATGGTTCAAACGGTCTTGGATCAATACGTCTGACTTTTCTAACAAGGTGAACAACAAGGCTTGATTAGCACTGAACCCAGAACCAAACAAAATTGCTCTGTCGTAACCCAGCCATTCGGTCAGTGCGGCTTCTAAATTGCTGTGCGCGGCACTAAAGCCAGTCACCATCGGTGATGCCCCACTACCACTGCCGTATACACTCAAACCTTGCTGCCAAGCACGAACAAGCGCTTGGTCATTGGCCAATCCCAAATAATCATTACTTGAGAAATTAATGTAGCGTCTACCTTCGTGTTCCAAAACGGACTGGTTACCGGCAAACACCACATTCATAGAACGATTCAACCCTTGCGTTTTACGCTCAGCAAGGGCGGACTCGATACGAGATTTAAACGCTGGCATCGTAGAAAAGGTCGTCTTTTGTTGGACGAGCAGCAACACGCTCTACGACGCGATCGAGTAACTCATTTTCTTCGATTTCATCAGGCTTTTGAGACACCTCTTGGCTGTTAATGCCGAGCTTATTGAACAGCATCATGTCTTTGTCTTCTGAAGGGTTTGGCGTGGTCAGAAGTTTGCAGCCGTAGAAGATGGAGTTTGCACCCGCCATAAAACACAGCGCTTGCATTTGTTCGTTCATGTTTTCACGGCCAGCGGATAAACGAACGGCTGATTGAGGCATCATGATTCGTGCAATCGCAATCAGGCGAATGAAATCAAATGGCTCAACATCATCCACTTCTTCCAACGGTGTGCCCTTTACCTTCACGAGCATGTTGATTGGAACGCTTTCAGGGTGTACCGGTAAGTTAGCCAATTCAACCAACAAACCTGCTCGGTCATTGGCACTCTCACCCATACCGATGATGCCACCAGAACAAATCTTCATGCCGGCATCACGAACGTGAGAAAGCGTATCTAAACGGTCTTGATAAGTACGTGTGGTAATGATGTTGCCATAAAATTCAGGAGACGTATCTAGGTTGTGGTTGTAGTAATCCAAACCTGCGGTTGCCAGTTGTTTTGCTTGATCTGGTGTCAACATGCCTAATGTCATACACGTTTCTAAACCCATGCCTTTCACGCCTTTGATCATGTCGGTCAAATGTGGCATGTCACGCTCTTTCGGGTTTTTCCATGCTGCGCCCATACAGAATCGAGTAGAACCAGCATTTTTGGCTTTTTGCGCAGCATCGAGTACGCGTTCTACTTCCATCAGACGCTCTTTCTCGATGTCTGTGGTGTAACGAGCACTCTGAGGACAGTACTTACAATCTTCTGGACAAGCACCTGTCTTAATCGACAGAAGCGTGCTTACTTGAACATGGTTGGTTTGTTGATATTGACGATGTACAAGCTGCGCTTCGAATAGGAGATCCATGAATGGTTTTTCCATGAGATCGCGCACTTCAGCATGCGTCCAGTTATGACGAACTTCCACGTGTATTCCTTTAGTCACTTTTGTTGTTGTGTTGACAGTCTACTGAGTCTCGATAAACTGTCAACACAACACAAAAGAACAAAGTTTACATTTGTTTGTTTTTTAATCTTAATTGTTATTGGAATCGCACATGGATCTCGCCTTCGACCGCCAGCATATCTGGCATCCTTACACTTCGACATTGACACCTCTGACCTGCTACCCAGTGGCATCAGCAAGTGGTGTTCACATTAAATTGGAAGACGGTACTGAGCTTGTCGATGGCATGTCTTCTTGGTGGTCGACGATCCACGGCTACAACCATCCGCATTTAAATCAAGCCGCTCACCAGCAAATCGATCAGGTCTCTCACGTGATGTTTGGCGGGATTACCCACCAGCCAGCAATCAGTTTGTGTAAGAAGCTACTGTCCCTAGCACCAAGTAATCTTGAACATGTATTCCTTGCCGATTCAGGCTCCGTTGCCGTAGAAGTCAGCTTAAAAATGGCACTGCAATATTGGCATGCAAAAGGCGAACGCCGACCGAAGTTTCTTACTTTGCGACACGGTTATCACGGCGATACGTTTGCGGCGATGTCGGTTACCGATCCTGACAACTCAATGCACTCTCTTTACAAAGGCTTTTTGCCTGAACATATCTTTGCGGAGTCACCAACTTGTGGTTATTGGGATGAATGGAAGCCAGAGGACCTTACCGACTTCGAGCACAAGATTGAAACGCTCCACCAAGAACTTGCTGCGGTGATCCTTGAGCCTATCGTTCAAGGCGCAGGTGGCATGCGCATCTACCATCCAGAATTTCTCAAAGGCGTGCGTAGACTTTGCGACAAATACGGTCTGTTATTGATTGCAGATGAGATCGCTACCGGTTTTGGACGCACAGGTAAATTGTTTGCCTGCGAACATGCGGATATTCAACCAGACATTCTGTGTGTCGGGAAAGCACTTACTGGCGGCTACATGACCCTCTCTGCGACCCTCGCGAGCAAACACGTAGCAGACACTGTTTGTGGTGGTGATGCTGGTTGTTTTATGCACGGTCCAACCTTTATGGGGAATCCACTCGCTTGTGCCGTAGCTACTGCAAGTTTGGAATTGATCGAGCAAGGTGATTGGAAGCAACAAACCCAACAAATTGAAACGCTGTTTTCTGAGTTACTACCAAAACTTGAAGAATACGACTTGGTGAAAAACACCCGTTGGTTGGGTGCTATTGGCGTAGTGGAGACGCTTCGCCCTGTGAATATGGAAACCATCCAAGCCTTGTTTGTTGAACACGGAGTGTGGATTCGTCCATTTGACAAACTGATTTATATGATGCCGCCGTTCATCAGCAAGCCAGAAGATATTGAGAAGCTAGTTAACGCGATTGATGCAGCGTTGCAACGTAAAGACTGCTTCGCTTCATAGTTCCATTCAATACGAAAACGGTTTGAGTATGAGACTCAAACCGTCTCGTTATTTATTAGAGCAGTAAAGCTATCGAAGTTGACTGTCTTTACTCGCTCGTCGATTGAACAATGCTTGGCGTTGAGATACCAATTCGATTGTTGACTGACATTCGATACACAAACGAACGCCTTTCATTGCAAGACGACGCGCTTCTGGGATCTCATCACCACACTCATCGCAGTAATGGGTGCTCTCACCCTTTGTGATACTGCCACGAACACGGGAAATCTCGTCGTCTATTGTGTTTTGAATTTGTTGGCTGACGCTATCGTCATTTGCCCACCCTACGGCCATAAGCCCTCCTCGTTACTTGAATGAGAAAATCTACTTACCGTGGTAAGGTGGACGATTATATCGATTACAAATAACAAGATAATTAGGGTAAATTCGAAAACACTATTGCAGCCTAGTAATAATCAATTTTCACTCGACGCAGATAACAAAAAACCCAGCACTAAGGCTGGGTTTTGGTGTTCTAGTGGTTAATGAATTAACCGATGTGCGTTGCGCCCGCCATGTACTTCTGAAGTACTGTAGGGATTGCAATGCGGCCGTCTGCTTCTTGGTTGTTTTCTAGGATAGCAACCATTGTACGACCTACAGCTAGACCAGAACCGTTTAGCGTGTGTACAAGCTCAGGTTTCTTCTCGCCTTTACGACGGAAACGCGCTTGCATACGACGAGCTTGGAAGTCCCACATGTTAGAACATGAAGAGATTTCACGGTAAGTTTCTTGAGCAGGAACCCAAACTTCTAGGTCGTAAGTCTTACGAGCGCCGAAGCCCATGTCACCTGTACATAGAACCACTTTACGGTAAGGAAGCTCAAGAAGTTGTAGAACTTTCTCAGCGTGACCTGTTAGCTCTTCTAGTGCGTTCATTGAATCTTCTGGCTTAGTGATTTGTACTAGCTCAACTTTGTCGAACTGGTGCATACGAATCAGACCACGAGTGTCACGACCGTAAGAACCCGCTTCTGAACGGAAACATGGCGTGTGAGCTGTCATCTTTATTGGTAGATCCGCTTCGTCAGAAATCGTGTCACGAACTAGGTTCGTTACAGGCACTTCTGCAGTAGGGATTAGAGACAGTTTACGTGGCTCTTCGTCGTTTACTTTTTCTACTAGCGGCTCAGTGTGGAAAAGATCTTTACCAAACTTAGGAAGCTGACCAGTACCGAATAGGCTGTCAGAGTTTACTAGGTAAGGTACATACATTTCCGTGTAGCCGTGCTCTTCAGTGTGAAGATCTAGCATGAACTGAGCGATTGCACGGTGTAGGCGAGCGAATTGGCCTTTCATCACGATGAAACGTGCGCCAGTGATCTTAACAGCACTTGCGAAGTCTAGACCGTCACCCATTTCGCCTAGGTCAACGTGATCTTTCAGTTCGAAGTCGTAAGACTTTGGCTCACCCCAACGAGAGATTTCAACGTTGTCGTTTTCATCTTTGCCATCTGGCACTTCATCTGCTGGGATGTTTGGTACAGAAAGCGTGAATTCGTCTAGTTGAGCCATTACTTGCTCAAGTTCAACTTTCTTCGCATCAAGATCGCTACCTAGAGTACCGATTTGTTTCTTGATCTCTTCTGCGCCTTCTTTGTCGCCAGCCGCCATTTTTTGGCCGATTTGCTTGGAGATGGAGTTACGCGTGGATTGTAAATTTTCTACTTCTACTTGAATGGACTTACGTTGTTCTTCAAGTTTACGAATAGTATCTACGTCTAGCTTAAAGCCACGACGCGCCAGTTTAGCAGCTGTTTCATCCAGCTCTGTACGAAGTAATTTAGAATCCAGCATTGTTAATCCTATGCTTTTTGTTGTGAAATCACGCGCACTTTCCAAGCGTACGCGTTAAAAAAATTTACTGAACAAATGTATCCAAAAACGCCTACTTTTCATAGCGCTTTTGTGGGCTATTTGCGTCTAAAGTAGCCAAGTAATCTAACTTTTCGCCGATTTTGGTCTCTAGACCACGATTTGTCGGCTGATAGTACCTACGATCGCCCATTTCAGGTGGCAAATATTGCTCACCCGCAGCGTAAGCGCCAGGCTCATCGTGAGCATAACGATACTCTGCACCGTAACCCATGTCTTTCATCAAACTGGTTGGTGCATTTCGAAGGTGATGCGGCACTTCATATTCAGGTAAGTTATGAGCGTCTGTGAGCGCTTGTTTCCATGCCACGTAAACAGCATTACTTTTCGGCGCACACGCTAAGTACACGATCGCCTGTGCAATCGCACGTTCACTTTCTGCTGGACCAACTCGGGTAAAGCAATCCCAAGCAGACAGTGCCACTTGCATTGCGCGAGGGTCAGCATTACCTACATCTTCAGAAGCGATCGCAAGTAATCGACGGGCAATATAAAGAGGATCACATCCCGCTGCAATCATACGTGCAGCCCAGTAAAGCGCCGCATCTGGGTTAGAACCACGAATGGATTTGTGGACCGCAGAGATTAAGTCGTACCAGATATCACCTTTGTTATCGAAGCGAGAGACTTTCTCCCCTGCCACTTCAGCCAGCAACTTAAGCGTGATCTCTTTTTCACCTTGCGCATTGTCTTCTGCCATGTCGTAGAGCAGCTCAAGGTAATTGAGAGACATGCGAGCATCACCGTTTACCAGTTCTGCTAGGCGGTCTAATACGTTATCAGCGAAGTGTGCAGGTGTATTGCCCAAGCCACGTTCTTTATCGCTGATCGCTTGGTTCAGCGCCAATGAGATTTCATCTCTATCAAGAGACGTCAGCTTGTAGACACGTGCACGTGACAGCAATGCGTTGTTTAACTCAAACGATGGGTTTTCTGTCGTCGCACCAATAAAGGTAACCGTGCCATCTTCGATATGCGGTAAAAACGCGTCTTGTTGAGATTTGTTGAAGCGATGCACCTCATCCACAAATAAGATGGTGCGGCGGCCCGCCATTTTGTTCTCACGTGCTTTCTCGATTGCAGCACGGATTTCTTTCACACCAGACGTTACCGCAGACACACGCTCTACTTCAGCATTGGCATAGTTTGCAGCCACTTCCGCTAATGTCGTTTTGCCTGTGCCTGGTGGTCCCCAAAGGATCATAGAGTGAATGTGACCCGCCTCTAGCGCACGGCGCAGTGGCTTACCGGGGCCTAAAATGTGCTGCTGTCCGATGTATTGTTCGATCGTTTCCGGTCTCATACGAGCAGCAAGGGGACGAAAATCTTCGTCCCCCGAGAAATCTAATGTGTAATTACTCACTACCAATTAATTCCTTTGGTCATCCACTTCCACACCTTTTGGAATTGTGAATGTGAATCTGTCTGCTTTTGGTTTACCCAGCTTCACGTTGTTAAAGGTGAACAAACCTTTTTGGCCGTCTTGCTCAACCACATTGAAGCCTTTCACCACACCTTTGGCATCAATATTAATCTGGAATTGACCTTGTGTGGAGTCTACTGCAGTAGGAATGAGAGTGAACTGGTCACCTTTTTGAGATATTTTGTAGTTATTCCAATCACTTGCTCGGTTACGCGTTAGCAAAACAAATGGCGTTTGCTCTGTTGCTTGCTCTTGCCAGTAGATGCTCACTTGCTCGATGAATGGGCTGTAGTACCACAATGTCTTACCGTCAGAGACCAATAGGTTCTCATCAGGGAATGTTGTACTCCAACGGAACAGGCTTGGGCGGGCAATTTCAACCGTACCTTCTCCTTCCATCACCGTTTCGCCTTCAGGGCTGATAACCTGCTGAGAGAAATCCGCACTAAAGCCATCATTCATAGAAAGGCGTTTGTTTAATTCATCTTTAGGAGACGCTGCGTGCGCAGTAGAGAAGAGGGAAAAGCTTAAAACAAGCGCAGAGAAAAGTTTCGCTGAAAATAGTTTTTTCATTCAGATACCTATTATTAGAACCACTCACCTCAGTTGGACTGAGGTGAGTAACACAAGTTCATTAATCTTTTGGTGGCGCGGGTGCCAGTACTTCGCGGTTACCGTTATGACCCGGAGCACTTACGATGCCCTGCGCTTCAAGCTGCTCTACAATACGGGCGGCACGGTTGTAACCTATCTTAAATCGGCGCTGAACACCGGAAACCGAACCTCGACGTGATTGAACCACGTGCTCAACAACTTGATCGAAGAGCGGGTCTACATCTTCATCCGCTTCCATTTGCTCACCTGGCAATAGACTTTCTGGAGTTTGATCTCCACTGATGATCTCTTCAATGTAGTTCGGTTTACCACGCGCTTTCCAGTTGTTTACAACAGCATGAACATCATCATCTGATGCAAATGCACCGTGAACACGAGTTGTATGACTTGACCCCGGCGGTAGATACAACATATCACCCATACCAAGTAGTGATTCTGCGCCGCCTTGATCTAGGATTGTACGAGAGTCCGTTTTAGTCGATACCGTAAACGCAACACGAGTCGGAATGTTCGCTTTAATTAGACCGGTAATAACATCAACCGATGGACGCTGAGTCGCAAGAATTAAGTGAATACCTGCCGCACGCGCTTTTTGCGCCAAGCGAGCAATCAGTTCTTCAACTTTCTTACCTACCACCATCATTAGGTCAGCAAATTCGTCAACAACAACGACGATGTAAGGCAGCTTTTCTAGCAATGGCGGTTCAGTATCCATACTGTCGCCTTCTTGCCAGAACGGGTCATGGATTGGGTGGCCCGCTTCTGCTGCCATCTTCAATTTTTCGTTGAAGCCCTTCACATTACGTACACCTAATGCCGACATCAATTTGTAACGACGTTCCATCTCGCCCACACACCAACGTAGAGCATTTGATGCGTCTTTCATATCAGTCACAACTTCAGAAAGAAGATGAGGGATACCTTCATAAATAGAAAGCTCTAGCATTTTCGGGTCAATCATGATGAAGCGTACATCTTCTGGGCCTGCTTTATACAGCATGCTCAAAATCATCACGTTCACACCTACCGACTTACCAGAACCTGTTGTACCTGCTACTAGCACGTGTGGCATCTTCGCAAGATCTGCCACCACAGCTTCGCCCGCAATGTCTTGACCTAACACAACCGTTGTTGGTGACGTTGCTTGCTCAAACTGAGGGCTACTGATGACATCAGATAAATAGACCGTCTGACGACTCATGTTTGGCAGTTCCAAACCGATGTAAGGCTTGCCAGGGATTACTTCCACAACACGTACCGCCATCGCAGACAATGCACGCGCTAAGTCAGTTGAAAGACCAGAAATACGACTTACTTTCACCCCCGGCGCCAAATCAAGCTCAAAACGAGTGATCACTGGACCAGGATAAATACCAACCACATCGGCTTTGATTTTGTAGTCAGCGAGTTTGCTCTCTACCAATCGAGCGACCTGCTCTAGCGCATCACGGTCGATAAAGTTTTCACGTTTTTCTGGATGATAAAGCAACTCGAGCGTTGGGAGTGGCTCTTCCGGAACTGGCAAGTTTTCTTCTTTCTGTACCAAAAATGGGTTCTGTGTTGCAGCGACTTTGGCTTGCGCATTGGAAACCATATCTTGGAATGCGGTAACGTCTTGGTCGTTGTCTTGGACCTCTTCTACTTCCACTTTTTGAGGTGCAGGTTCAAATGTTGTTGAAGGTGTTGCTGCTTGCTGATGAGGCGTTGTTGGCTGTACTTGCTGTGCAGGCTGAGACTCCACTTCGTCTTCATCATCTAACACATCAAAGTCAGAGATCGTAGGCTCAATATGTTGGCTCGACTCTGTTTGAGCCGTGATGCTATCTAATACAGCAGAATCAATTGCAGGCTCTTCATGTACAGGATGCTCAATACTTGGCTGCTGTACTTGCTCTGCTTCAAATTGTTCGTACTCCGCATAATCTGGTTCAACACTGATCGGTTCTTCTGTAGCTGTATGTGGCTCTACATAGGAAGAGTAAGTGTCTGCAAATGATGGGGCTGCCTGTTCTTCAGTTCCCCAGTCATCTGCTTGTTGCGCCGCTGCTTCAAGCTCTTCTATCGTAACATTCAGTTGCTTGGTGCGTTCCAAGAGCGGATCAACGTTATCAGTGTTAACCGTATGGATAGGTTGTGTTTGAGGCTCAGGTTCAGCATAAACTGGCGCAGCATTAACCGTAGCCTTGCGTTGTGGTGGCGTCGGTTCTACCATCGCCTGTTCCGCAGGCTTATCAGGTTTAGCTTGCGGCATATAAATAGGATACTCATGCGTTGGCGCCGATTCTTTCGGTTCATCGACGTCGTATGCCGTTAAATGAGGAAGCGGCTCATCATCAATTTCATGGTCTACATTATGTTTAGGCGTAGAGACTTTATCTTCTACAAACTCATCAAGCTGAGGTTCTAAAACTTCCTGCTCTGAACCTCTTGCCTTATTTGCAAGCGCGGCAATTAGTGCTAATGCACGATCACCAAGCCATTCCACGATGTTAAGCCATGAGATGCCAGTGAAGAGCGTAAAGCCCGCTCCCCACAAGAACAGCAGTACCAATGTGGTACCGAGTACATTCAATGTAGGTAAAGCGAGGCTAGACAACACATCCCCGACCACACCTCCGGATGAAAAATACCAAATGTCATCAAAATTAATATCGGCAAGACCGCAACTGGTCATAATAAGGACGACAAGACCGAGCAGCCTTGTACCCCATAGCATGAAATCAATTGGCTCATCTTCTCCTCGTTTACGGCAAATCACCCATGCAGCCGCCGCTAGCAAGAAAGGGATTGGGTAAGCGAGAGAGCCAAATGTGAAGAATAGAGTATCGGCTAGCCAAGCGCCGAAAAGGCCACCAGCATTATCGATATCCCCTCCCCATGCGGTTTGGGACCAAGAAGGATCGGCCGGACTGAAGGTAAATAGTGCAACCGCAAGCAATACCGAGCTAAGAACGCCAACGATAAAGCAGCACTCTTTTAAGCGTTGGAAGCCATTTAAGCGTGAAGACTGGGGCTCTTCACTGGTTTTGATAATGGTTTCGACTTTCTTTGCGTTCTCTTTGAACATAAATCAACTTGAATATGGAAATGAAATAGGAAATTGCAAAACATTCCGAGCGGCATCAAGCCGCTCGGTAAATTGATTTAACCATATCAAGGAGAAAAACCCAATTACTCTCTGGCGAAAGCGGAAGCATATACCGCTTTCTTTGCAAGAAATTAACGAGTTTTGATCACAAGCTGGTTAGATTGTTTCACTTCTTCCATAACAACGTATGTGCGAGTGTCATTTACGCCAGGTAGACGTAGTAACGTATCGCCCAATAGTCGGCGGTAAGCACCCATATCTGATACACGGGTTTTAAGAAGATAGTCAAAGTCACCTGAAACAAGATGACACTCTTGTATGTCGTCTAGCTTTTGAACAGCTGAGTTAAACTGCTCAAACACATCCGGCGCACCACGGTTTAGCGTAATCTCAACGAATACTAATAGTGATGCATCCAGGAACTGCGGATTCAATAATGCAGTATACCCTGTGATATAACCCTGACGCTCTAAGCGACGCACACGCTCCAAACATGGCGTTGGAGAAAGTCCCACACGTTTTGAAAGCTCAACGTTTGAAATACGACCGTCTTTCTGCAGCTCATTAAGAATGTTGCGGTCGATACGGTCTAGTTCCTTGGACGGCTTTTTATAGTTGTCTGCCATTTTTTATTCCACCTTATTACTTCCTTGCAAAAAAATATACTACAACTTTTTAATATTTGGTGCCAAATTTTACAAATCTATAACTATACTAGTTATTAATTCGACAATAACACCCTACTAACAGTTAATACAACCATTATAGAAAGAGGATACAGGATGATCATTGGCGTACCTAAGGAAATCAAGAATCACGAATATCGTGTTGGTATGATCCCAGCTAGCGTGAGAGAACTCATCTCACATGGTCACCAAGTTTTAGTTGAGACCAATGCAGGTGCCGGCATTGGTTTTTCAGACGATGATTACATCGCTGTCGGCGCATCCATTCTCCCTCATGCTGCTGACGTATTTGCGCAAGCAGACATGATTGTAAAAGTAAAAGAACCCCAAGCAGTAGAGAGAGCGATGCTCCGCGAAGGGCAAATTTTATTTACTTATTTACACCTAGCACCAGATTTTCCACAAACTGATGAGCTAATCAAGAGCAAAGCTGTCTGTATAGCCTATGAGACTGTAACAGATAATATGGGTCGTTTGCCACTGTTAGCACCAATGTCAGAAGTGGCAGGTCGGATGTCTATCCAAGCTGGCGCGCAAACGTTGGAAAAATCGCACGGCGGTCGTGGTCTGCTCCTAGGCGGCGTACCTGGTGTTGAACCTGCAAAAGTCGTTATCGTTGGTGGTGGCGTTGTTGGTGCAAACGCTGCTCGTATGGCGGTTGGCCTTCGCGCTGACGTCACCATTCTAGACCGTAACGTAGACACACTTCGTAAGCTTGACGAAGAATTCCAAGGTCGCGCAAAAGTGGTTTATTCTACTGAAGACGCTATCGAGAAGCATGTTCTAGAAGCGGACCTTGTTATCGGTGCCGTTCTAATTCCTGGCGCAGCAGCACCTAAACTGGTCACTAAAGAGCACATTGCTAAGATGAAGCCTGGTGCGGCAGTGGTTGACGTGGCAATTGACCAAGGCGGTTGTTTCGAAACTTCGCACGCGACAACTCACGCAGATCCAACTTACATCGTTGATGAAGTGGTTCACTACTGTGTAGCAAATATGCCTGGCGCAGTTGCTCGCACTTCAACATTTGCACTCAACAACGCTACACTTCCATACATCGTGAAGTTAGCAAATAAAGGCTACCGCGAAGCACTTCTAGAAGATAAAGGCTTCCTTGAAGGTCTAAACGTTATTCACGGAAAAGTAACGTGTAAAGAAGTAGCAGAAAGCTTTGACTTGGAATACGTTGAACCAACTCAAGCTATCGCTATGTTTAATTAATGACAAAATAAAACATAACTTGTCACGTTTTGTTTACAAAAGCCCACTCATAAGTGGGCTTTTTCATATAGAGCGTTTGGCTATAAAGAATAACTAAATCTTATATGCACAAATTAAAATATTTCTAGGCGTGACCGATTTAGGGCAAAACTCTGACAATCTAACACGGTAACCACGTTCTTCAAGATAAAGCACTTTGTCTAATGCGAGCCAGACCTCCAACGGACGTTGAAAAACAAGTTGCACTAAGCTCATTCTCTCCATTTGCCAGAAGCGTTGTTCGCTTAACTTTTCAAAATGAGAGAAATCGATTTCTTGAGGAAGAACAATGCCTTTTTGCTCCGCTGCCCAGCGACATAAAGATTCAAAACCATCACTTAATTGCGACTTACGGATACTCGGCACAGGCTGATACTCTGCCATTCCCAAAGTTTGTCGCGTGATCAAATCAAACCCAAGACGAAACATCATTTCCTGCTGACGATGACGACGCACGCGCTCTCCTCCTGTCACCGTTTGTTGTAATGGGATACGCAGTTCTTGCTTAGACAATGAGAGAGAAGAAGCCCTGCCCGATTCCGACATCGGCTGGTATTGTTCCGACTGAATCAAGTGGTAACAACAAGGTGATATGGTCATCGCAGCAATCCCATTTTCACTGCCGTACTGCATTAGACGAACGTGAAGGTCACCGCATGCATGCAGTGCTACTGCGTGTTGCGTTGGCTTAAACACGGCTTTCGCTTTACTATCAAACGCGTCGCCTTGAATAAACGTCATCTTCCAATGATGTTCATTGGCTGCTTGTTGCCCCGAATCGCACAGTGCTTGTTGGTATTCAAAGCTGGTTACAGGCTGATCGGTTTGTGTTGTCAGGATTCGCCCCAAGTAACCTTTACCTGAGCACCATTCTAGCCATTCTTCGCCACAGTGTTGTTGAATTGCAGCTTCACCCATCGAGCTAATTTGCTCCAACTTACGTCCCGGAATACCGTTATCTAAACCACGAGCGAGTTCCAAGCCGTTTAACGACAAAAGCTCTAAATGAGTCAGTTCTGCGAGTTGTTCAAGCTCAGGCAAAAACGGACTAAGTGCTTTTAACGCGAGTTCTGGTGCTGCTTTGTATTCTTCGATTTGAGAGGGAGTAAGAGACGCTAGCCATTGGCACAGTCGAGGATGTTGCTCCTGCCAAGGTAATGATGTGTGAATACTGCTTTTAAAAGGCTCGAATCGCCACAAAGATTGGTTTTCGATTAAGCAGTCATTAATAAACTGAAATTGCGTTTTCATAGCTCCCCCTACAACGAGCGCATTGTAGAGGGAATCGAAACATCAATGAAGTGTTATCTGACCGGAAGATCGATGTCTTTAAACATCTCTTCGATTTCTGCATTAGACTTCAACGAAATCGCCTGCTCAACCACTGGACGCGTTAAGTGCGGTGCAAAACGCTCCATAAAATCGAACATGTAAGAGCGTAAGAATGTACCACGGCGGAAGCCGATGCTCGTGGTGCTCGCGCCAAACAAATGGCTCGCATCTATTGCAATCAAGTCACCGTCCTGCTCTTCATCCACAGCCATGCTTGCAATCACACCCACACCAATACCCATACGAACGTAAGTTTTAATGACGTCTGCATCAGTTGCCGTGAACACCACTCGCGGGGTTAAACCTTCGCGGTTGAATGCTGTATCCAGCTCTGAACGACCAGTAAAACCGAACACGTAAGTGACTAATGGGTAAGCGGCAAGATCACTGATCGTTACTTTGTCTTTCTTCGCTAGTGGGTGGTCTTTAGGCACAACTATTGAACGATTCCAGTGATAACAAGGCAGCATGATGGCATCTTGATATAAGTGAAGAGCTTCTGTCGCAATCGCAAAATTCGCAGTGCCTTTAGCTATCGCCTCAGACATTTGTGATGGTGTACCTTGGTGCATGTGTAACGACACTTTTGGATAACGAGAAGTAAAACCTTTGATGACATCTGGCAGTGCATAACGAGCCTGCGTATGTGTCGTGGTGATATTCAGCGTCCCCATTTCTGGATGGGTGTGCTCTCCAGCCACCGCTTTGATACTTTCTACACGAGCGAGAATTTCTTGAGAGATACGTACAATTTCTTCTCCAGCTGGCGTCACTTGCGTTAAGTGCTTACCGCTACGTTCAAAAATCTGAATGCCTAACTCATCTTCCAGCAACCGAACCTGTTTACTGATACCTGGCTGAGAGGTATATAAGCTTTCCGCCGTTGCAGATACATTCAGATTATGGTTTACAACCTCAACAATATACTTCAGCTGCTGCAGTTTCATCGTAATCCCTTACTTATTCATGAGAGAGTTTATTGGCCACTCAAGCGAGCGATATAATAATTAGTTATAACGCGTTCAAATCGAAATGAACAGCAATTTCTAACTTATACCTCAATCACATACTAATAATCTTCAAGCAAGAAACAATATGCACAAAGTTGAGCCAATAAATGACCGAAGTTCTATGATGTGACTTCTATCAGTAACTAAAACGTGGGAGAGACAAAATAATCAAACAAATAAGGTGCCGAGTAAGATAAGATTCATGTATTCTTTAACGCTAGCCGCAGAAAAGTAAAGCAGACGCAAAGATATGAATATTGGTTTAATAATCGCTTTGGTAGCCATCCTACTGGTGTTAATCCTAGGCTATAACATTATGTTGCAATATAAGGTTAAAGTTGAAACCGCAAAAAGGCAGGAATCAGCACGATATGTAGCCTTGATAGATGGTACTGAAGAGTTGATTGGTCATGCGCACCATATCCCTTTTAGTAAAGAGCTGTTGCTGTGTCTAAACAATCGTATTCTTGACGCGCTAGAGAGCATGCATGAGCTGGATCCGAAGAACAAGCAACTTGCTCAACGTATCGAAAATATGAAGCAGCAGATTACGCAGCTAAAAGAGAATGGTCCTACTGGCGAGAGTACCACTTTCAAGATGCCGAGTAGTGATAAACAAGCTATCGTCATGCTTAAGCTGGTCAAACGACTTCGCGACACTATCCGTAACGAGCACAACAAAGGCCGATTGGATACCCAGACTTACGTCACTGAAAATGCGCGCTTGGAAACGATGCAAATTCGCATCAACATTGAAAATGTCATCAAAAGAGCAAACGACTCTATCGCTCGTGGCCAACCAGGCACCGCGCTTCAACTGCTGCGTAAAGGTATCGATGCTTTGAGCACTAAGAGCGATCCTTATTCTATTCAAGCGAAACAAAAGCTTGAAGAGATGTTGGGTGACTTAGATAAAAAGCGCCAAGATAAAAGCGATGCTGAAATGCAGCAGATTGCTGACAAAGAGCGTGACAATGACATGGAAGCACTCTTCGGCGAGAAGAAAAAGTGGTAACATTCACTTCAGGTCAAGAAAGGCTGCAATTGCAGCCTTTTTTCTATCCGCAAGACAACGGATATGCCCAATAAAAATGTGAAGTACTAAAACTAAAATGATGAATCTAGACGCCTATCAAGATCTTCTTGCTCCCATTAACCAATTTCTGCAATGCAGTACACCTGATGAATGGGTAGAGGAAGCAAAGAAACCAGAGAACCTTCAAACCATTTTGTTAGACCACCTACTGTGCGAACTAAAAGCTGGCCAATCTGCCATGTTTTTAATTCGTAAGTATGCCGTTGATCAATCCAGTTCACATGCTCTACTTGACTGGTTTAAGCCCTACGAAGATTTTGCTTACCGTAACGTAGGCTCATTGGAAACTTTAAAAGGCAAGAGCAATATTTCTAAGGCAATCATGGCTAAGTCCGACTCACCATATAGCCAAGATTTGATCGATAAGATGGTGCTTTTGATAAAAGAGGAGTTACACCACTTTTATCAAGTTTTAGAGATCATGGAAAGTCGTGGAATTGAGTACAAAAATATTCCAGCAAGTCGTTATGCTAAAGGACTGATTTCGCATATGAAGACTCATGAGCCGGAAACGCTGATCGATAAACTCATCATTGGTGCGTACATCGAAGCTCGATCTTGTGAGCGTTTTGCCAAACTAGCACCACATATGGATGACGATATCGCAAAGTTCTACATTTCTTTATTACGTTCAGAAGCACGCCATTACCAGGATTATCTTGTATTAGCGGAGCAAATCGCAGGCAAAGATATCAGCGAGCGCATCGCCTACTTTGGACGTATAGAGGCAGATTTAATTTCTACGCCAGATACAGATTTTAAGTTTCACAGTGGTATCCCAGCCTAGCGAGCATATTCTCCCAAGGTTGAGCATACTCTGAACTTATATAGACAGAGAATAAATAAGCCGGACATTTCGTCCGGCTTATTTATTGTAGCAATGAGGTTAGGAATAAAGCTGAAACACAACAACTAGAGCTGGAATGAACCCATTCGAGTTTTCAAGTTGTGCGCTAGGCTACTAATCTGCTGACAAGCCACAGCCGTTTGTGAAGCTCCCTCAGCCATCTCTGTTGAAGCACTATTAATATGCTCCACACTGCGATTCAGCTCTTCGGATACAGAATTCTGCTCACTGCACGCCGTTGCGATTTGTGTGCTCATTTGCGCTATGTTATCGACAGAATGTTCAATTTCTTTTATCTGGCTATCAGCGTCATTAACTTGCTCAACACACTGAGAAATACCCTCCTGACAATCACGGCTTGAATGCCCTATTTTACTGCTGCTCTCTTGTAGCTGATTAACAATTTCCACAATTTGTGAAGTGGAGTCTTGAGTGCGTTGCGCCAGAGAACGAACCTCATCTGCCACAACAGCAAACCCACGTCCTTGTTCACCAGCCCGAGCGGCTTCAATTGCGGCGTTCAGTGCTAACAAGTTTGTTTGCTCGGCAATCCCGCGGATCACATCGACGACCACATTGATATTGTTTGAGCTCGATTCAAGCTCACGTGCCAGTTCATCTGATTCTTGGATCGTATGTGATACACGCTCAATTACTGCGATAGTTTGTTGTAACGTCGCCGTTCCTTGCTTTGCCACTTCCGCAGCCGAATAAGCAGAGGTTGCGCCAACTTCGGTATTTTGTGCCACTTCACTTACAGCAGCTTGCATCTCTGTCATCGCAGAAGCCACCGAGCTAAGTTCAATTTGTTGATTTTGCATACCAGAGGCGGTCTGAGAAGAAATAGCACTCACTTCCTCTACTGCTGCCGTTAGCTGAATCGTTGAGTCATTAATCTCAGAAACCAGCGAATGTAAGTTTGTTTGCATACCGACAAGCTCTTTAAGCAACGTTCCTAACTCGTCTTTGCTCAATTCACTTTCGTCGATTTGATTATTCAATTGACCCTTGGCGATTTTAGAAGCGAATTCCAATGCTCGATCAACAGGCCCGCAAATGACTCGAGAAAGCAGCATGGCAGACATTACCATGACCAATGCGACGACGAGCGCACCAACAGCAGCGCTGTATTGTGTAAATGCCGCTTCACTTTGTACTTCTTCACCAATCAAATTCACCAACTCATCGTTCAACGCGAGGGTATCATCCAAGCTGCTCAACGCTTTTGAGTAGGTATCGAAACTCGATAAAATCACATCATTTGCACTTTCAGCATCACCTTGGCTTAGCAGTGCGTTGTAAGTCTTCGTTTCTTTGATGTATTGATTCCAAGTTTCTTTAAAAACGCTAAAAGACTGCGTTTCACGCTTATTAAGGTCGAGCTTTTCGTATTCTGCAATACCAGCCTGCACATCAGAACGCCATTGGTCGAGGCCTTTTAACCACTCACCAATTTTGGGGTGATTTGCGTTTGGCAATAAAGAGAACTCATCTTTACGCACTTTAGTAATATCAACTTGGATACCTTTCAAAATCGCAACAGAAGGTAAACTTTTATCTGTTAACACTGAGATGTCTTTATTCAGTGTTAACAAACCTTGCACCAACATTACTGACACTAAACCAAACACGGCAAAAACGGTTAAATAACTAACCGATATTTTCTTTACGACACTTAAGTCTTTAATACGCATGCACTTTCTCCCCGCAGCCTTTCCAAACCTCTCACTTAAGTGAAAGCTTAACCTCTAAAACACACTGTTTTTTCGCTCGATATCATTGAACGTTCTTATATACATCGGCTTGAGAGATCAAATCTTGACCAGTAATTGATAGTTTTATCACATGCTATTTTAGAGATAGGCTCGTATGCTCCTTATTGTGTCTACATCTTTTCATGAGCGCTTCTCGGCGCAGATCCAAGATCTCATCGATGAGCTTTTCTTTCGCGTTTATCCCAAAATGCTGGGCATAATTTTTTACTTTTGCTATCTCATTAGGCTGCAAGCGGTACACCTCTTTCTTTAAACGCGCTTCTGCTTCACTTCTAATCAGACCTTGCTCTTGTAACAATTTAATGATGGTTTCATCGGTTGGATTTACTGCTCTAGCCATGGTGCTCCATCTATCAATTTGAGTTCTAGCCATATGGCTAGATGAATGACGCCGCACAACTTATAGAGCAAAGATGACAGCTTGATTGCAGTGAATGCAATTCGTTGACTGTTGGTATTATTTTCCACCGCTTCAACGGCAACACACTCAATACCTCCACCCTCACCATTGAATAAAGATCACATTCTGATAACAATTTTCAACACTGGCTTAGATGTCATCCATATTTAACGTGCAAGTAACATTTATAAACAAGAATGATTACTCTAGTTCAAATGATGGAAAAATAAGATGAAATTTTCGCAGTGGAGCCTTTTATTAAGTAGCTTGATAGCGTTACCCAGCATTGCAGATACCGACGTTTACCTAACGAATAACTCTGATCAACCGTTAACTATTCAAGTAAAACATGAAGGTAGTGATTTGCTTCAATACGGAGACGAGTGGCAACAACATGTGCAGGTACTTGGTCCGTGGGAAACTAAATCTGTATTAAGCTTCAACCGCTGGGAGGGCGTGAAATCAAATCAAACTTACCGTTTTGAAACGGTGGTTTCTAGCCCCGAAGGTGAAAGCATAACACTCAATCAAATAATGGAAGGCCATTGGTACAATTCGACCATTGAATACGGCTTATCCGCAGCCGATGTCGAGTTATCTCTCAAAGATGATCGTAACATTCATCGTGCCAACACTAACGCTTTTGGTACGAGAGAAACCGAACTGGCATTTAAGTCAGACAGTACCGCTCGATATGATGATCTTTACTACACCATCACGCCAAGCAAGGTAGCGGAGTCTGTCGACAACGAAGAACAAAACCTTAAGTTGATGACTTATAACATCTGGGCGTTGACGGCTATTGCATCGCACATTGGAGATCGTTACGAACTGATTCCTCAACATGTAAAAGGTTACGATGTTTTGGCGCTGCAAGAGGTGTTTGCCAGCGGCCGTGAAGCATTCTTACGTGAGTTAGCCAAGGAATATCCTTACCAAACAAAGATGTTAGATAAAGAAGGCGTTAATATTCATGATGGTGGCGTAATCATAGTTAGTCGCTACCCTATCGTGAATGAAGCGCAATATGTCTTTCCCGATTGCTCTGGTACAGACTGCTTTGCCGATAAAGGCGTAAATTATGCGGAAATAATTAAAGGTGGTCAGGCTTACCATGTGTTTGCTACCCATACCACATCTTTCGATACAGACACCGCCCGTGAGTATCGTCAGCGCCAGTTCAAACAAATCCGCGCACTCGCCCAATCTCTTGACATTCCTTCAAGCGAAACTGTGGTATACAGCGGCGACTTTAACGTCAACAAAAGAAAGTTCCCTGGTGACTACCAACAAATGATCGCTAACTTAAGTGCCATAGAGCCTCACTACTCTGGTTACACGGAGTCAACCTTTGATCCCCGTATCAATAACTTCGCAGGTGAAGCGTTATCAGGTGGCGAAAACGTGGAATACCTTGACTATGTTATGGTGAGTAGTGAATACGGGGTGAAATCATTCAATGACAACCGTGTAGACGTGCCGCGCACAACCGCAGAGAGTTTATGGAAACACTATAACCTTTCTGACCATTTCCCAGTAAGCGCAACAATCAAGCCATGAAGAAAATCGCTTTGATAATCATGTCCGCCATTATGGCGGGCATGATATTTTTAACTTTCAATCACGATGTTCAAAAAAAAGAGCTCGCTTCCTCTCCTTCCCCTAAGACAAAAAATCAGAGTGTCTCCAGTACATCACCACAAACAAGCAGCATCGTGCCCGATACGGATACTTCACCACAAACAGCTAACCTCCCTTCCACAGTTCAAATAACGACTGAGCGATTAACTCAACTCAAAGGCAGGAAACTTGTCGCTGAACTTGAGACGTTTTGGCATGAGTGTATGTTGAACCGTAGTTGTGAAGAGCAGATCGCCTTGTTTGAGGCGCATTTATCTTCAGCTCGATTCCAGCTTTTGGCGAACTACCCTCAGCTCAGCAGCCAATGGCAAGAGAGTGTAGGAAATTTGTTATTTGATAAGCAACAATCACTGGCGTCGCGTATTGCACAGCTGAAGAACGAAGCAAGAAGCATCTGGGGAGAATTGGCTGATGTTGTTTTCGCGGATGAGTTCGCGCTGTACGATTTCAACTTAGAAGCCCAAAAGCTGGACACTCAAAGCCCAGATAACTTTTTGCGAGCTTTCGAGCAACTCACCATTGACTGGCAAGAACATGCAGGTGCTATCGGGCTAACAAGCGACCAGGAAAAATATGAGCGTGCGGTCACCCTGATTCCTAATAGTATGAGCCTACCAGATCGCTTGGCGCTCATCGCAGAGCTAGAACGAACTTACTTAACGAAAGAAGAAAGTAAAAACATTCATGCTCGTCAGCAGCAAATTACAGAGCAAAAAAAACAAGTCAAAGATTACCAACAAGCATTACAACAACTTGAGTCCAAGCTAAGAACGCAAAGAGCTTCTAGCCATTCAAATTTGTCAGAACCGGAATGGCAAAGCTATTACCAACAAGAAGTCGCGGATTTTCGTCGTGAATTTTTTTCTTCTTAACAATGCGCTTTGACTGACTGGGAACTTAAAAAGGCACGTTGCTAACCAGCCGTCGTGCCTTATGTTCAACTCTCTACTTTTAATTCAGAACAAATTTAAACCAAATACATCTTTCACATCAAATAGCACTTTTTCGGTTTTCTCGCGAGAACGCTCACTACCTTGTTTTAAAATATCAATCAGCTGCGCTTTATCATTCAAATACATAGCGCGCTTTTCTCGAATAGGGCGAAGCATCTCTTGTAAGCATTCTTCTAACACTTTCTTGGTCAAACCATCACCTAACCCACCTCGTCGATAATGGTCTTTTAGCTGTTCGACATAATTTTTATCAGGATGAAAAGCATCGAGGTAGATGAATACAATATTCCCTTCGACTTGGCCTGGGTCCTCAATTTTCAGATGATTGGGATCGGTATACATAGATTTCACCGCCGCAGAAATCTCCTTTTCAGACGTCCCTAGGTTGATTGCATTCCCCATGCTTTTAGACATCTTATTTTTGCCATCAGTACTCGGCAAACGAGGTGCATCACTAAGTAATGGACGGCATTCCCTAAGAACCTCTTTTCCACCCAGGTGGTTTATTTTTCTCACGATTTCATTAGTTTGCTCTAACATCGGCAGCTGGTCATCACCCACTGGTACTAGCGTCGCATGAAACCCCGTAATATCAGCAGCTTGAGAAATTGGATACGTTAAAAAGCCTGCGGGAATAGAGCGTTCAAAGCCTTTACTTTGAATCTCATTTTTAACCGTGGGGTTTCGCTCTAATCGTGCGATAGAAACAAGATTACTGTAATACATTGTCAACTCGGCTAACGCTGGAATTTGAGACTGCAACGTGATCGTAGTTTGAGCGGGGTTGATACCAACAGCCAAATAATCTGCAACGACATTGAGAATATTAGAGGATACCTTTGATGGGTTATGCGCGTTATCCGTCAGCCCTTGCATGTCCGCAACCAAGATCGTTTGCTCGTGCTCCGTTTGCAATTTGACTCGTTGTTGCAATGAACCAATATAGTGCCCGAGGTGTAATGGACCTGTTGCTCGATCTCCGGTAAGTATAATTTCACGCTGAGATGTATTTTTATGGGTATTCATATTTGTCTCCAAGTAATTAATAGATCGCTACTGGAGATAAAAAGATCAAACACTCTTAGCTACCATCCAGCAGCTTAAGAATGTAAGTATTCCGCGCCGCTCTATTTAGAGCGCCACCAAGAGAAGGTTGTTAATGAAGGGCGAACGTGTATTTTCATGTTTTTTAAACTAACAGCACATACCGCAGAACTCAATCTGTTTTGTACTGAATTAGAGTGAGTGTTCCAACAGCCAATTAAGAGGATTACATTGGTAAAGACATCGCAATGACCAAAACCGCACCAAATACCGAACCAGAGACAAACGCACACAGTACAGTTTTGTTGTGTTTCCTTTTCATTGATGAACTCCTATCCATAACTACGATGACCAGCCCTCACATCTAATACGCATGTGGATGCATCACGACAACGAGTTAATCAACATATCGCACGTAGGACCAGTACCGCTTTGTTAAATTGGGACCTCGTCCATAACTTGGAGTGTAAATGACTCCGGAACCTACAACAGAAGAAAATTTCATCACGTTACTGTCCTACCCTCCGGGTTTGTGGCTTAATAGGCAACAGGAACACTTTTTTCTTTTGCTGCGGATACTTACATGGAAGCTGTTTTACATCAGTTGCAATTCTCTTTGTCGATAACCGGACCTATCTGTTTGATGTTGGTACTTGGCGTTCTTTTTAAGCGCTTTGGTCTAATCAACGATAATTTTATCGAAGTAGGCTCTAAACTGGTGTTTCAAGTTACCTTGCCTGCAATGTTATTTGTCAGCATTGTGGCTTCAGAACACGACTTTTCCGCGGCAAGTGGATTCGTCAATTTCGGCGTCATCGCTAGTATTTCGTTTTTCATTTTCACCTATCTTTCCGTCAAACTTCTATTCAAAGCATCGCCTGACCAAGGCGTTCTCATCCAAGGTGGGTTCCGAGCAAATACAGGTATTATTGGTATCGCTTACGTTGCCAATGCGTATGGTTCTCAAGGTGTGGCGTTAGCGGCTCTCTATGTCGCGGTCACCACATTTATTTATAACGTCCAAGCGGTAATTTGCTTATCTCCCAAAGGAGCAACGTCTGCCTCGCAAGCAGCAAAGATGATGGGCCGAACACTGACTAGGAATCCACTCATAATCTCCATTGTTCTAGGAATGGCTTTTTATTTACTCGCTATTCCAGTACCGAATGTGGTTATTGACGCAGGAGACTACTTGTCCAAAATGACATTGCCTTTGGCGCTGTTGTGTACGGGTGGCTCACTTGACTTTAGCTTGATGAGAAAAGAGAAAGGTCCATCTTGGTTTGCGAGCAGTTACAAGCTCATCGTAGCGCCAGTCATCATCACCATGGGAGCTTACTTAGTAGGATTTCGAGGAATTGAGCTAGGTATTCTTTTCTTTATGAACGCCTCTCCAGTCGCTGCTGCCAGCTATGTCATGGCGCGCTCCATGGGAGGCAATGCCACGTTAGCTGCAAATATCATCGCACTCACTACGGTGCTTTCTACCGTGACCTGTACGTTGGGCATCCTATTTCTTAAGTTCTACAACTTAATATAATTGGCCAGCGATAAAATAAAGACGCTAGACGGCATTGATGTAAGTTACTGGTCGTGATTCGCAAAAGTGAGCTTTCTTACCAGACGAAAAAATTCAGTCGCTTCAGATTCCGACAAACAAGAAAAAAACTCTTTCTGTAAATTCGTCATGATTTGATGAACTTGCTTTAAAGCATTTGCCCCCTCTTTTGTCATGCTTAGCATTTTAAGGCGCTGATTCGATTTACTTTTAGAAACTTGAACAAACCCTCTCTTTTCCAGATTGTCCACCATCCGCTTTGCTACACTTCGCTCAGTTCGAACCGCATCAGCTAACGCTTGCTGGCTCATAGGTTGAAATTCTTCTAAAGCGGCCAGTGCACTTGCCATTTCTAGTGTCATCAAATTTTGCCGAGAGAGCTCGGCTTGGGCACGATTGCGGTACATGCGCTGCATCACACCGCAGACAAACATAGGGCTTTGATCCAAAACGGAAATTGGGGAAATTTTCTGATCTTTCATCGTCGTTTTTCTTCTTTAGGCTTTCATTCGGTCGAAAAGGCTGTGCTGATACTGCACACAACACGCCGTCTTTCAGGCTCGCGTCATAGACGGTAACCACCAAGTGAAAACATAAAATAAAGAGCGCCGAAGCGCCCTTTAATTGTGTTAATTATCACTAGTATAACTCAGTTAAAACAACCAAGTCCTACTCGCTTTGCTGACTGGGTTTAGTGCTGGTCTCAGACAACTCTGCCTCCGACTCTTTTCTCGCACGTCGATCAAACAATCGCTCAACCACTACAAAGAAGATTGGGACGAAGAATATACCCAATATCGTGGCACTGATCATGCCACCAAGTACGCCGGTACCTACTGCGTTTTGACCTGCCGATCCCACACCTGAACTGATAGCAAGTGGTACCACACCCAAACCAAAAGCAAGCGATGTCATGATAATTGGGCGCAGACGAACACGAACGGCATGCAGGGTTGCTTCGATAAGCCCAGCGCCTTTCTCGTAGTAGTCCTTTGCAAACTCAACAATCAGAATGGCGTTTTTGGTTGCCAAGCCGACCGTCGTTAATAAGCTCACCTGGAAGAACACATCGTTATCCATACTGCGCGTCATTACCGCAAGCACAGCACCAAGCACACCAAGAGGAACAACTAACACCACGGCGAAAGGTACTGACCAACTTTCATACAAAGCGGCAAGAACTAAGAATACGACGAGGATAGATAGCGCATATAGCATTGGCGCTTGGTTTCCGGAAAGGCGCTCTTCATACGAAATACCATTCCAGTTCACCGTGAAACCTTCTGGTAGCTTTTCTACCATTGCTTCAATTTCTTCCATGGCTTCACCAGTACTTACACCAGGAGCTGCACCGCCTTGAATATTCATTGCTGGCAAACCATCAAAGCGCTGCAAAAGAGGAGAACCATAGGTCCACTCGCCACTCGCAAAAGCAGAGAAAGGCACCATCTCTCCCTTAGCGTTGCGTACGTACCATGAATCGAAGTCTTTTGGCTGCATGCGGTATTCCGCATCACTTTGCACCATCACTTTCTTCACACGACCGCGGTCAATATAATCGTTAATGTAAGCCCCGCCCCATGCAGCTGACAGGATTTGGTTTACGTCATTGATACTGACATCCAAAGCACGAAGTTTAACGTGGTCAATGTTCACTTTGTACATTGGCGCATCTGCCTGACCGTTTGGACGAACACCGACAAGTTTCGGGTTTTGTGCAGCCATGCCCAGAAGTTGCCCTTGAGCCGCAACTAATGCATCGTGCCCTTTATTCAACGAGTCTTGGAGATAGAAATCGAAACCTGTCGAGTTACCTAGCTCTTGAATCGCTGGAGGGGCGAACGCAAACACCAAAGCTTCTTTAATGGTAGAGAAGTACCCCATCGCTCGACCAGTAATGGAAGCGGCATCGGCGCCAGGCGCTTCACGCTCAGACCAATCTTTCAGGCCGATAAATGCCATCCCCATGTTTTGGCCTTGACCTGCGAAACTAAATCCAGCAACGGAGAAGACGGATTTTACATTGTCTTTTTCGTCTACTAGGTAAAAGTCACGCATTTTCTCAAGTGTTTTTTCCGTCTGTTCTTGTGTTGAGTTAGGCGGCAAAATAGCCATTGAGAATACTGTGCCTTGGTCTTCATCTGGCAAAAATGACGTTGGAAGGTTCATAAATAACCAGCCAGCACCTGCACTCATTGCCAAAAATACAACCAACATGCGACCTGTGCGTTTTAGAAGTTTGGCAACGCCGGTTTCATAGCCTGCTGTCATCGCATCAAACTTGCGGTTAAACCAGCCAAAGAAGCCTTTCTTCTCTAGAAGCTCAGCATCGCCTTTTTTCAGCAACGTAGCACACAATGCTGGAGTCAGAATTATCGCAACCAAAACGGAAAGCGTCATAGCCGCCACAATAGTTATTGAAAACTGACGGTAAATAACCCCGGTAGAACCAGACATAAACGCCATAGGGACGAATACCGCTGAAAGCGTCAAACCGACACCAATCAGGGCACCAGTAATCTGTCCCATCGATTTTTTGGTCGCTTCTTTGGGCTCTAAACCATCTTCATGCATCACACGCTCGACGTTTTCTACCACAACGATGGCATCATCCACCAGCAAACCGATAGCCAGAACCATCGCGAACATGGTTAACGTGTTTACGCTAAATCCAGTCGCGTACAAAATAGCGAAGGTTCCGAGCAATACGACAGGCACTGCGATCGTTGGAATGATCGTCGCACGGAAGTTCTGCAAGAACAGGTACATGATTAAGAACACAAGAAGAATGGCTTCTAATAGCGTTTTAACCACTTCTTGAATCGAGGCTTTGACGAATGGCGTTGTTTCAAATGGGTAAGCAATCTGCAACCCTTCTGGGAACGTTGCACTCAGTTGCTCTAAGCGCTCTTTTACCGCATTGGCGGTCTCAAGCGCGTTTGCGCCAGTACCTAATGAAATACCTAACCCCGATGCTGGGAAGCCATTATATTGGCCTCGAATATCATAACTTTCTGCACCACGCTCAACGCGAGCTACATCTTTCAAATAAACATTCGAACCACTGGCGTCGGACTTAAGAATGATGTCTTGGAACTCTTCTACACTGCTCAAACGACTTGCAGAAGAAATCGTAGCATTCAACAACTGACCTTCCTGCGCAGGTGCCGCACCAAGTTGACCTGAAGAAACTTGCGCGTTCTGTTCACTGATTGCATTTGCTACGTCGATCGCGGTCAAGTTGAACTGCGTAAGCTTAAATGGATCTAGCCAAACTCGCATCGCATACTGCGCACCAAACGCCTGCACTTGTCCTACGCCAGTTACACGACTTATCGGGTCTTGAATATTCGTTACAACAAAGTCGCCGATATCGTTTTCTGTAAAGTCAGGATCTTCAGAATAAACTGCGACAACCATGAGAAATGCCGTATTGGATTTATTGACGACAATACCTTGGTTTTGTACCTCCATCGGCAATGAAGTCAATGCCAATTGCAGTTTGTTCTGCACCTGTACTTGCGCGATATCAGGATCAGCTTCGCTATCAAACGTCAGGGTAATTGTCGCATTACCAAATGCATCACTGCTCGATGATAGGTAGCGAAGGTAATCTAATCCTGTCATGTTTTGCTCGATAACCTGCGTTACCGAGTCTTCAACGGTTTTTGCTGATGCACCTGGATAGCGAGCACTGATGGTGATCGTCGTCGGTGAAATCGTTGGGTATTGCGAGACGGGTAAATTGAATAATGACATTACCCCCGCCAACATCGTTAGAATCGCGAGAACCCAAGCAAATACCGGACGATCGATAAAAAATCGTGCCATGATTACTCCTGTTCACCGTTTTGGATAGTTACCGAACTGCCTGGCCCTACCTTTTGTAAACCGGCGGTAATGACTTTATCACCCGCGTTCAAACCATCAATAATGCGCCATTGGCTATTGATCGCTTCAGCTGTCTTCACTGGTTTCGCTTCCACTTTGTTCTCGCCATTAACCGTCATCACTGTCGCTTTACCTGTCGCATCACGAGATACCGTATTTTGTGGTATTAGAATCGCATCAGGGTCGACACCAGTAATGACCGTCGCACGAACAAACATTCCAGGTAGCAACAAACCGTCAGGGTTTGGGAATTCGGCACGAAGCGTCACGCTGCCCGTACTTTCGTTCACATTAACCTCAGTAAATTTCATTGTGCCTTTGTGTTCGTAAGTGCTGCCATCTTCAAGCATCAATGTAACTTGCGCAGAGTCATCTTCTTGCATATGGCCTTGGGAGAGTGATGCTTTCAAACGCAGCAGTTGCGCGGATGATTGCACAATATCAACATTGATAGGGTCAAGCTGCTGAATGGTCGCTAATTTGGCAGCTTGATTAGCCGTAACCAACGCACCCGCTGTCACACTCGATTTACCGATCACCCCGCTAATCGGAGCTTTGACTTGCGTATAATCTAAGTTGATTTTTGCTGTGTTGATCTTGGCTTTTGCGACTAAGACCTGCGCTTTCGCTTCTTTGTATGCCGCTTCTGCTTCATCCAAGTCTTGTTGGCTGATGGATTTTTTGGTGATCAAGGTTCTGTAACGCTTCACCGTGGCATAGGTCGACTCTGCCGCAGCTTGCGCACGGATTAATTCCGCTTCAGCGCTCAGCAAATCCGCCTGAAATGATGAATCATCAATTTGATATAGCGACTGTCCTTGTTCAACAAGGCCACCTTCAACAAAATTTCGCTCCGAAATAATGCCAGTGACTTGCGGACGAACTTCTGCTTCTTTGAATGCTCTGCTACGACCCGGCAACTCTACTGTCAATGCTTGGCGCGTTGGCTGCACTGTTAACACTTCTACTTCGGTTGCGGGCGCAGGACCACCACCTTGGCTCGATCCTTCTTCGCTAGGTTGACATCCAACCACAAAAAGGCTCGACGCAATCAGCAGAGATAGCGTGGTTTTACGTCTCATGAATTTTTCTCTCTTATCTACCGACAAGCCTTCAAGATTCCTTATTAAAAGCTTCTAGAATGACTTAATAATGACTAACGGATGTATATCCAGAACAAATTAATTAGGATGATAAATACCCAGTGTTGTACATACAACAAAATTTACAGTTCTATACGCTTACGAAAAACGTTTATGGTAAAGGTGTTATGAAGTTCTCAAATTTGAAGATTTTGGGTTGGAAATCACATTTTCCTGTGAGCAATTACAATGGTTAAAAAGCAGCAAAAGTGATGATAAAAGCATCATCACGCTGTACAGAGTTTGTTACTGCTGTCTAGGGTTTTTGGCCACTCTGGTATACGAACTAAAGTGAGAAAGGATTGTAAATATAGTCGATATTTCACAAGTCAGGTTCGCCACTTATCTAAAAAATAACCCGCTAAGAAGCGGGTTATTTCATCAGTGAGACTGCTGTTCTCAAGCTTATACTTTGAACTGACTGACCTGATGATCTAAACGTTGAGTTTGCTCTGACAACATGGCTAAAGAAGCTTGCGCTTGGTTTACGATTTCCACAATTGAAGTGCTACTGTCTGCAATGCCTTGTACATTGCTATTTACTTCGTCACTTACTGTACTTTGCTGGCTCGCAGCCGTTGCAATGTGTGTATTCATCTCGTTCATACGTGAAATCGCGTTCAAGATTTCAGAAAGGGATTCACTCGCTCGGCCAGCGGACTTGATCGTTTCATCACTGCTATTTTGGCTACCGCGCATCACTTCTACAGCTTGTCCTGCACCAGATTGTAGCTTTTCAATCATGGTTTGGATTTCTCCCGTACTCTGTTGCGTACGACTGGCTAAAGAACGAACCTCGTCCGCTACCACAGCAAAGCCTCGCCCTTGCTCTCCAGCGCGAGCCGCTTCAATGGCTGCGTTAAGCGCTAATAAGTTTGTTTGCTCGGCAATACCACGAATTACATCCAGTACGGACGCAATGTTACTCACATCATGATCCAATGTGTTAATGACGTGGCTTGCGCTTTCGATTTCACTTGCGAGGCTACGAATTGAGCTAACCGTTTGATCCAAAATAACATTGGTATTGGTAAGTTCATCATTCGCTGTTTGGCTCGCAACCGCAGCTTCGTTAGCGCTATCGCTTACATTTCTGCTGGTGACTTGCATTTCATGCACTGCCGCCGCTACCGCCTCGCTATCTTTTTGCTGAGAAACGGTCGAGTTCGCGATGGTCGTGGTCAACGAGCTAAGATTTGCCATTTCGTTACGTAAGGTATTTGAGCTTTCAATTACCTGAGCGACTGTCATTTGAATTTTGGACACAAACTGGTTAAATGCGTCTGCTAAATTGCCAATTTCGTCTTGTGTTTTTACATCGATTCGCTGACTTAGATCACCTTCACCGGACGCAATTTCTGTCATCGCATTTTTAATATCATTGATAGGCTTCACAACCGTTTGTAACAACAAAAAAGCCATCGCGATAGCGGCAAAAATAACAATCACAATGCCAGCCTCAAGAATGAGTTCTGCTCTTGTTGCAGCCGCTGATATTTCGTCCTTCAATTGGCTTTGCTTTTCTTCTATTGCATCTTTTACAACGTTAAGCTGCGCTCTAACCTCGATAAATTGGTCTTCAAAGGTATGTTTGTGCTCATTATAGTAACCACGCCATTGAGATTGAGGTAAACGTAGCATCGCTTCATAACTTACTAACCATTTTTCACCCAAAGAGACAAGCGTTCGAACTTCATTACCATGTGTAGAAGGCATCACACCGGCTTGTGATAGCTCAATCATTTGTTCCATACGTGGCAGTGCTTTGTAGGCGTTGTCTTTGTATTCACCGATGTGATGATCAATATCGTTTTGAGTATCAGAAAGTGCAACACCTTGGATTGCAGATGTTGCTTGGTAAAGATCGCGATAAGCATCCTCAATCGTTAATAAGTTCGGCACGATCTGTTCGTTGAGTGTCTCACTCAATTCAGATTGCTTCCAACTTGTCATAACGTTTAATACAGAGCTCACAATAAACAATCCAATAATCAATGACAGCGGAATCACTATCTTCTGCTTGATCGTTAAGTTCTGGAACATGAATAGACTCTCTTTATTTATGGTATACAAACTGCCGGAAATTATATCAAACAAATAGAGTATACCATTAGGTAAAAGAGGCTATTAAACATGAAATCTAATGACTTTTTGACAAGGGTTCTAATTTCAACAATTAGTTGATTTTATACAAAATTTAACAAAGAGATCTTTTCAAAAGATGCAAATTAAAATGCTCTTTCAAAACGAAAAATATGTAACAGAAAGTGAATTAAAAGGGACCACATTTTGAAGAATAGATCGAATTAATGATTTACTGAGAACACATACAAAATACAGTTTTTGGATTGAGCACGACCGCGTAATATGCAAAGGTCCGAACATTTCTTCTAAAGCTCAAAAAAACCATTGTTTATCTGACGTATTTAGGGTTACTCCGTGAGGATATTAGTCGTGATGTTGGCAGACAGGATGCTTACAAGTTTTCGAAGTTAACCAGTAGCACAGTGAACGATTCAGATTTTCTTGAGCGCCAAGGCAATAAAAAAGTTTGCTATTTTGCTTTCAAGAGACGCATTCAAGAAAATAATGCAACCTAGCCACAAAGTCTTGCTACATCTTCAGAAAAGAATGATGTTGCTAAACAAATCTGGTGCAGCATACACATTGAAGCTAAACTCGTTTAAGGAACTTTTTCATATCAATATGAGAAAACATAGATTTCTCAAAGTTACACCGACCATTCAACGATTAAACTAATGTTAGCGTACCGATACGTCCGAAAACTCCATGCATGAACCATTTAAAAGAGCCAAAATGTTCCAACCCAACTTCGCCTCAGTGGAGTGGCGAGTCGTTTCGCTCGCTCTCCTACTCTCTCTACCTCATACTGCTCATGCGGATCCACTAGATAAGGAAATTAGCAACCTTCTTCAACAACGTTTTTCTATCGCGGTGTTGCTGTCCGATACTGACGCAATTGCGTTTGGTATTGGCGACTTTGATCCAAATGCATTATTTGATACCGCCAACCCAGAGTTCGGGACTGACGAGTCAATCAATGAACGTCGAAGCAAATCCGTATATGTTCTCCCTTACACGACTAACTTTGACATTGAGGGCAGCGAGGATTTACATGAGCTGTCGTTTAAGGCGTTTACGATACAAACAGAGAATGATCTCAAACTATTCGGCACAAGTAAGGATCTTCTCAAGGAAAGGACATACGGCGCGTCGATTGGTTATGGGTATCTATACAAAGCAAGTGAAAACGTCACCCTTAGCACCAGAACGACGACTCACCTTATGCGTTATGAAAACTCATTCTCTACCGATAATAAACTTTCCTCCATCATTGGAAGAATCCTAGACGGCCGTGCCGTTAACGTTTCAGCATGGGCGGCAATAGTTCAACCATCCATTAAAGCCAAATACACGTCTCCCACAAGTTGGGGGAAATGGCATGCCAGTTCGACATTGAATTCATTCATTGGGCACAGCTGGGGAAGCGCAAATAACGGCAATATAGGCAACCCTAAAGGTTGGTACCTATCTAATGAAATCACCGGTTACTACAATATTTATCACGGTGAGCAAGCTTTATTTACCGGGATTAAAAGAGTCGACCTTTCGCATGATTTAAGCGACGAACTTGGAAGTCCGCATTACTACGAAGCTTCTATAGGATGGCTATTTTATGCACCAAAGCCCTTTGATTGGTTGGACAATTTCGGCATAGGCGTTAACTTCAACTACGGCTCGACTCTCAGAGGTGGCAGCATTCAACTTTACTACAACAAACAATAAAGCCGTCAGTACATGAACCAGTTGGTAGCATATATAACAAGAAGAACTAGAAGACACAAAAGGAATGGCAGAGTTAGCGTCTTCGCAAACTTTTTCATGAGACTTGGGTTATCAAACACCACACCTTCCGCTTCTCTTACCCTTCGCTCTTCGTCAAAATGCCATTTAATGGCTAAGTAGGCTCCTATCCCTAATACAATAAGCTTAAAAGCTCCAGCAAAGTAAGGAAAGAAATTAGCCCAACTGTCGTTCATTATCCATCTCCATCAAATTCAATATCAGCTTTGCGGTGGCAGAATCCAAGATTCATGTAGAATGCCCTCCCCTCAAAGTCAGACTCTCTGGCTAGCGCCAGTCTACTGCTCGAGATAGCTGTCCACAACTCTCTTTACCAGATCGGCATTTATCAATTATTTAATAAATAACAAGAAAGACACTAGCACACTTGCTGAAAAGTAAGTGTCAGTTTGGATTGAAACTCATCAGGAATCGAAAATGGTCCGCAGTCGACTTGTTGATCTAGTGAAAGCCAAATTACCTAGCGCTAAATCGTTCGCTAGTATAAAAATGTAGCCTATCGCACTTCTGGTCGAGTGCTAACGAACTTATGATGCATATGTCATTAGCGGTGCAATTTTAAGTTTATCAATTAGCTAAAGCTTCCCACCTTAACTGCCAGTAAGTTTGCTGTGTTTGAGATGATCTCGACATGACTAGTGTTTAAATAGTATGGAGGTTCAAAGTGAAGGCAAGGCAAATTTCCTTACTAAAAACATTGTTTCTGTAATTTTATTTCAGGATTATCGAAACCATCATAAGGATAATTCGAACTAATCTTAATCCATGCTCCTTCAGTTACATTTGCTTTCTTTTACTCACTTCTCGCGACTATTAGTGGCATTTTGAGACAATTTCCTACACTCCTTTCTTTGTCTTAGTTGATATAAATCATGGTTAGAAGAAAACAGAATCACCTGTATTTCTCGATACATGAATCCAAACTGCCCGACTTTTCGTAACTAAATTACAGATAGACACGATTTTTAGTATGGCACGTTTTTGAGGAACCAAGATGTTAGATACCCTCATGCTGTCGCGGATCCAGTTCGCGGCCAATATCAGCTTTCACATTCTCTTCCCGACCATCACCATCGCGTTGGCATGGATGTTGGTGTTTTTCAAGTGGCGATATAACCGCACACAAGCCCCCGTATGGCTCGATGTTTATTACTTCTGGGTCAAGATATTCGCTCTTACTTTCGCCTTAGGTGTGGTATCCGGCATTACGATGAGTTTCCAGTTTGGTACCAACTGGCCAGGCTTTATGGAACGAGTCGGAAACGTCGCAGGACCATTGCTCGGATACGAAGTGATGACCGCCTTCTTTATGGAAGCCACCTTCCTGGGTGTAATGCTTTTTGGACGAGGACGAGTACCGGAATGGGTTCATACTCTCGCCACCGTTCTGGTTGCTGTTGGGACAAGTATGTCCGCATTTTGGATTCTGGTGCTTAACAGCTGGATGCACACACCAAGTGGCTATGAAGTGATTGACGGCATTGTTCATGTGACCAGTTGGAAAGACGTCATTTTCAATCCTTCTTTACCGTACCGTCTTCTACACACGCTATTAGCATCGGCGCTGACTGCCAGCTTCTTGATTGCGGGTATCTCGGCTTATCAAATAATGAAAAAGCCAGATCATCGCTCAGCCAAACTTGGCCTAAAAGTCGCGCTGTTCGCGGCAGCTGGATTCATCCCGGTACAAATCTTTGTCGGTGACCTTCACGGGTTAAACACGCTTGAACATCAACCTGCAAAAATTGCAGCGATGGAAGGTGTGTGGGAGACCGAGCAAGGCGCACCTCTTCTACTATTTGCGATGCCAAATGAAGAAACTCGCAGCAATGATTTTGAAGTGGGCATCCCAAAGCTGGCGAGTTTGATTCTTACTCATGACTTAGACGGGGAAATCCAAGGACTTAACGAGTTTGCGCCTGACCACCCGCCAGTGAAACCCTTGTTCTTTGGTTTCCGCGTGATGGTTGGTGTAGGTGTCCTTATGCTGCTAGTTAGCTGGTATGGCGCGGTGAAGCTAACACGCAAAAAATCGCTACCTAAACCTTACCTATACACAGTATTAGCCATGACGTTCTCTGGTTGGATAGCCACACTGGCGGGTTGGTATGTTACTGAGATTGGTCGACAACCTTGGTTGGTCAGCGGTGTATTGCGAACATCCGAAGCCGTCACCACGGTTGCGAGCAGTAGCGTGATGACTTCGCTCATTATGTACTTAGCCATTTATGCTGCATTGCTGGTTGCGTACATCCATACCCTATTCTATTTGGCGCGCAAAGACGTTGCAGCCCATGAAGTCCCACCGACACAACAAGAGGCCTAATCATGCTCAACTATCTACCAGAAATTTATCTTCTGCTGCTTGGCTTCTCGGTCTTTATGTATGCCGTGCTCGACGGCTACGACCTTGGCGTCGGTATCCTTTTACCAAGTGATAATGAAGCGCAACGTGACCGAATGATAGCCTCTATCGGCCCTTTCTGGGACGCTAATGAAACGTGGTTGGTGTTAGCCGTCGGTATTCTGCTGATTGCCTTTCCTACCGCTCATAGCTTGATTTTGACGGAACTTTACATGCCGACCGCCATCATGCTTATCGCACTGATAATGCGTGGCGTGGCGTTCGATTTCCGAGCCAAAGCCAACTCGGATCATAAACCTCATTGGGATTGGTGCTTCAGAATTGGCTCGCTAATCACCGCACTAACTCAGGGTTACATGGTGGGTCGTTACATCATGGGATTTGAACAATCAACCGAAGCATTTGGCTTTGCTTGGTTAAGCGCACTTTGTGTAGCAGCGGCGTACGTTTACATCGGTGGCGCATGGTTAGTACTAAAAACGGAAGGTGATTTGCAAATACGCTCGGCCCGTTGGTCTCGCCGTGCTGGTTGGTTAGCGGCCTTAGGAATCTTGGTGGTTAGCGTTGTAAACCCAATTGTAAATCAACAAGTTGCCTTGCGTTGGTTCAGCTTCCCAGAAATCTTGTTGCTTGCCCCAGTTCCGTTAATTGTATTGGCAACCATCTTCCTAGTTGATCGCTATTTGCGTCAGGTTCCAATGGTGAATGATCTGGGTGTGCGTTGGCCTTTCTTTGGTGTCACCGTCATTTTCGCGTTGAGCTTTCTCGGTCTTGCGTATAGCTTCTTCCCAGAAGTTGTGCCGGGGTTGATGACCGCACAACAAGCGGCCTCCTCACCTGCGACATTAATAATCGTGGGCTACGGTGTGATGATTGTTATGCCGGTGATATTGCTTTACACCTTTGTGGTATACCGGATCTTCAAAGGCAAAGCGACAGAACTTAGCTACAAGTAGGAAAGGGAATTCCTCAACAAAGCGCCGCTGCTCATGCGGCGTTTTTTTTGCAGTACTCAACGACTAAAGTATCTACCCAAGGCGACTGAGTGGGAACGCTGAGAGAATGTAGCGGCAGCCAGTAGTTTGTTCCTAACTAGAACGAGATAACCGTTTCTCAACTATAGCGATACAGGCACAAAAACAGAAAGAACATTTGATGTTACAAAAGGTAGACCGCCACTTTAAAACGTTTTGAGTATTTTTTGCGCTCAATGAGGTGCAAGTATACTTATCCTTTTTATGACTTGTGAACACTCAATTGCATGTTATGTTGCTGTTGAAATCGTACATGAAATAAGGACAAGAACATGAAGATAAGATGCAAAACGACGCAAAGCATTGAAAAATTTAACCCTGATGACCTCAATCCAAACACAGATCTCTTTGGTATGATTGCTGTTGTATTCGTGTTCATGACTGTTTTACTTAGCATCTAGTAGCAATACGTTCATTCTTGTGGCCGTATTCATACCTCATGTGATATGGGTGCTAAATTCTAGATTAAAGCGGATGGGCTAACCCGCACCAATCAGATTATGGCTGCCTCTGTATAGCTTCTTCAATTTTGGCGTTGTATCGAGGTGAGATATGAACAGTTGGCTTGTAGATAGAATGGCGTTTGCACCTTGAGCACTCTTGTGTACTTTCAATGACGCATTAGTTTAGTGTAGATACAAAAAAAGGCCTGATAAATCAGACCTTTTAGAATGTGGCGGTGAGTGAGAGATTCGAACTCTCGATACGTTGCCGTATACACACTTTCCAGGCGTGCTCCTTCAGCCACTCGGACAACTCACCGCATCAAATTTTGGTTAGCATTATTGGCTAACGAGGCGCTAATTTAATGATTATGTGCCTGATGGTCAAGGCTAAACATAAAAAAAAGCACCCTTTTCGAATCGATTGCTCACTAAGTAACTAAATTGAGCAAAACTGGGGCATTTACATGCTTTGAGAATAACCGGGAACACGGAACCAACGGCGGCACATATCCAAGAAGTACCCATACAACACACCCATGCCACAAGAAATAACAGCGTTACTTGCCACTGCGGTCACAATTTGATCTGTAGACGCGCCAACCGCGAATAAGATACCCGCATAAACTGGAGATTGAAATAGTACATAAGCGACCAGATCAGAGATGTTTTTCATAAAGGAAGACGGTGACACCTTACTACCTTGATGCAGCACCCAATCACGAAAAACCCCATACGGCCAAGCAATAGCGATATTCACTGGAATCGATAGCGTACGCGATGCTAGAGATTGCTCAAATGTCATCCCTGAAATCAAAATCTCGACAATCATCCCTGTGATAAAGCAAAAAACAACCATAGCAAAGGTATCCGCTGCGGCGTGACGAATACAAAATGGTCCACGAGACTTCATTTACAAAACCCTTAAAATCAAACACTGCAATTAATAAGAATAATAAAACTATTAACCACTAAAAAGACATCAAGCCAGTTAATGATGCAATTAGAACACACAAAAACTAGCTTATGGTTCTGTATTTAAAATTAAGTTGTAAATTTATAACCAACTTTTAAAGTAAAAGTAGTTTTTTTCACCAATGGCGAGTAAAAACGCCTAAAATCACGTAAAAATGGTACAAAAATACGGATTTCACTTACATAAAAAGGGGTTACGATAATTATTTTGACGTAAAGTTAGAACAAAACTCGGACCGAAAACAGTCACTCCTATAGCTTATGCTACCAAGCTGCGAAAATTCAGAGTATTACCGATATAATCACAGTAGAAGGTCTTGCTGTTTTACTCGTAAAAGTAAAACTGCAAGCCTGTTCATTGCGGGTTAGAAGAGTTTGTCACGAAGCTGGATGACGTATGAATAGTAAGAACAATTCACAGTTGCGCCATATTGATTAAATTATGGTGAGGCCAGCAAAATCGTTAATGTATCGATATCATCTTGGTCTGGGGATTGCTGACGCTTTAAGTTACTTCTTATCCGTTCGGCGACTGAAGAAACGTCGTCACTGAGTTCAAGGGGAGCCTCCGCAATGATCGCTGAAATAGCCTCAAGTGCTTCATTAAGATGTCCATTATCTAGAGCGACATAGAAGTTGAGTAACCACTTTTCAGCATTAAAGCTATCTGCTGCATTTCCATCAAAGTCCGATTGGTACTGATATAACTGTGTCGCATGAAGATACAGTGCATCATTTAATTCAGACTCCACTATTGGTTTCGCTATTATGTGGTCTGCTCCTACATTAATCATACGTTCTTGTGTTTCTTTGAACACATCCGCTGTACAGCCAAAAATCAGTACCGACTTAGCAGGTGAACTCATTGCTCGAATGGCTGATATGGCCCCAACGCCATCTAGAACAGGCATATGATTATCCATCAGTATCAAATCAAATGGTTTGCTCGCAACCTCATCGACTGCAAGCTGACCATTTTCGACACTTGTGCACTCAAAGCCCTTGGCTCGGAGGAAAGTTTCCATAATGATCGCATTTGTTCGGTTGTCTTCAACAATGAGTGCTTTCAACCCTTTACAGTTCAATTTATGTGTATTGATTGACTCTACTTTACCCGGCTTGCAAGGTGTAAGGGCAATTTCGACAGTAAAAGTCGTTCCAGCGTCCTCCTGACTCTCTACAACCACTTGCCCACCCATATGTTCCGCGATTTCTTTGACTATTGCTAAACCAAGCCCTGTACCACCAAACCGTCTAGTCGTTGATGACTCTGCTTGCTCAAAAGGACGAAAAATGCGTTTTTGTGCCTCTTTTGAAATACCAATCCCTGTATCTTTTACCTTTAGTATCAGCTTGGTGCCAGCCTTACTCGATTTCTCGGCTAGCTCTACCTCTACGATGCCACGATCGGTGAACTTAACAGCGTTATTGAGTAGATTGAACAGTACTTGACGCAAACGGGCTTTGTCATTGTTGTACCAACGACCCGTTGGTAAATGCGAGACTACTCTAAAGCGAAGACCTTTTTCTGCACATAGCGTTTGATAAACACTCTTGATACTGCCGATAATCGACTCAATTGGGAAAGGCTTATTTTCAAACTCAACATGCCCTTGTTCAATTTTTGAGTAATCTAAAATCTCATTGAGTAATGTCATCATGTGATCACCTGAATCATAAAGTGTTCTCAGGTGCTTACGCTGCTCATCGGTAAGTGGTGTTTTTAACAGTATCTGGGCAGTTCCTAGTACACCGTTCATTGGTGTGCGAATCTCGTGGGACAATGTGGCTAAGAATGCCGTTTTAGCGTTTGTCGAAGCCTGAGCTTTTATTCTCTCCTGCTCTAAATAGATCGTCTTTTCATTGAACTTCTCGATAAGCTGTCCGATTTCGTCATCGCTATCGTAGTCAATATCTATGATCCCACCAGTTTTCGAGTCATCAATCTTAGCGGCAATGCGAACAATTGGTTCAACAATATAGCGATTCAGTAAGTAGTAACCGACCAAGACACACAAGAGCAAAAATGGAATGATCCTCCCCTCAACGCTCATCACTTGTTCAAACACTTGATCGGCGACTTTAGCTTTTGCGTTGACAACTTCCATGCGCCAATCGAACTCTCCGAAATCAAGCTCGCTGACATAAATTTCGTCCGTCAGTTGAAAGTTGTGTTCAATAATCACGTTTGAGTCAGCATCGCGAACCACTACCCCCAAAGAATGCTGGTTCGTGTGCTCTCGAATAAACTGAAAAAGTGCATCAAGTGATAGGTCTACCGTTACAACTCCAGCGAATCGACCGTTTTGGTAGTACGGAGAAGACGCGGTAATCATCTGGACCTGAGTAAAGGTATCGATGTAAACCGTAGACCAACTAACAGAACCTACCGGAGCATCGGCGGCAGCGACATACCAGGCTTCATTATCATAACCGCCAGATTCGGGGTTATTGTAGGAGTGAATTTGGTCAATACCACTATCACTGTTTTTATTGAAGAATAGACTTTTATATCTCCATTGTTCTGCTTTTAGTTCGGGTTTAGGCCATACGCCACCACTAACAAGCATCTTGTCACTCAATTGAAGTATATGTGGAATTATTGTGTTGAGAGATTGAATATTTTCAGTCCCTTGGGCTAGCCCTACTAAGCTGCTCAATACACCTGTAGAACTGAGGAGGGGCTCTTTTATCTCAAGAGCCAGGAGTTGGGTACGTAACTCTAGGTTTTGCTCTAGCTTTTGTCTAACCGGTGGCTCAACAACCAAATAGGCGACAGAACCGATAGTGGCGATAAAGAAGCACAGGTAAAGTGTTAGGGCGAGAATGCTTTTTTTTCTAAGTGATGAGCGAATTTCCATAGATGTGTGAATCATTCCCTAATATCGATTTATCACTAATTGATTGGTAAGATGAGCGCAATCAACCAGCCCATTAACAAATGGTATTCTATTTTGAAACTACAAGACATCCTTTCTCTCCCAGAACTTGACGGTAAACTACTAAACCTAGCAAAAACTCAAGGCTTTGTAACAGCGATGGCTGCAGCGCCAAACGTATTAATGCCTCAAGAGTGGTTGCCATTCTTATGGGGTGGAGAAGAAACAGCGCCATTTACTGACGGTGAACAACTAGAGCAGTACATTGACGAGATTGTACAAATGTGGAACCAAACTCGTCCCGCTCTCCTAGAAGGCACTTGGCAGTGGCCTGCAGGGTGCGCGCTAGATGAGCAAGACATTGTAACAAGTCAGGCTCGCGATTTCTGTGAAGGTGTATTACAAGGCTGGCAACTTGCGCGTGATGACTGGGAAACGTTGATGCCTGAGGATAGCGAAGATAATGCCCTACTCGGTGGTGTTTTACTTTCTCTTACTATGCTTTACGACCCAGAAACAACCATTGAAACATTGGCCGAACAAGGTATGGAAGGCTTAGAGCAGTTTGAAGAGATCTTCAATGCAATGCCAGTGATGTTATGTGGTCTTACCCAGCGCGGTGTTGCATTAGCTGAAGAACAATAGACGCAACGCTGTCGACCATCAAGATTGAACGGCTGAATAGACAAAAAGCTCTCCAAATGGAGAGCTTTTTTGATCATGTTAAAATTACATGTGGAATATACCGCGCCATATCTTGAGTCACTAAGCTACTGTCTTCCCTAATCGAAATACCGGCAGCTCTATCATTGACCAACCAACTGCCAATTAACGTATGGTTGTGCCCAAACTTAGGTAGTGGATGGTATTGCTGGACGATATTGAATTTAGATTCATAAGGCCCTGACGTTTTAACAAAACGTTTTCCATCGATGACGATCTCGATGTTCGCGCCCTCTCGAGAAAATAGTGGCTTGATGACATAATCTCTCATAGTGTTCGCTTTTGAATCGTTAGCAAAATAAGCGGGCAAAAGGTTCGGGTGATTAGGAAAGCGCTCCCACAATAACGGTAAAAGTGCTTTATTGGATAGAATCGACTTCCACATCGGTTCTAACCAGTTTACGTTCGCAGTCGCTAAGTACTTCGCATATTCCTCTTCAAACATAAACTCCCAAGGGTAAAGCTTAAACATCCAACGAATCGCTCTGTCGTCAGCATCCACAAACAGACCATCTTCCGTAACTCCAATATCTTCGACATGCACGAATGCCGTTGCTAACCCTGCCTCTCGCGCGCAATCCTCTAAATACTGGACAGTCCCTTTATCTTCTTCAGTGTACTTGCAGCAGCTAAAGTGAAGTGTTTGTCCTGGTTGGTATTTTGCTATTTCGGCAAAGCGCTCGATCAAAAAGTCTTGAAGAATATTGAATTGATCCGCGCTCTGGTGAACTCGACCTTTATTTACAACATCTTCTAGCCACACCCACTGCCAAAAGCCAGTTTCAAACAAGCTGGTTGGCGTATCCGCATTGTTTTCCAGTAATTTTGCTGGCGAGGTCCCGTTGTACGCGAAATCCAGCCGCGAATAAAGCGAAGGTTCGCTTCGTCTCCATGAAGAAGCGACCTGCTCCCACATAGATTCAGGGATCGCACATTGCGTCAGCAACCGCTCACTCCGAACGACTTCATCCACAATAGCCAGGCACATCTGATGCAGCTCTTCAGTGGGCGCTTCTATATCGCGCTCAATTTGCTCCAGCGTGAATTGATAGTAAGCACTCTCATCCCAATACGGTTGGTCATACATGGTATGGAAACCAAAACCAAACTGGCGTGCTAATTCACGCCAGTTTTCGCGCTCTTGTATTTCTCGTCGAAACATAGTGCTTTTTAACCGCCTCGACTGACCGACACCGCTTTACCAAACCCGCCTCGAGACATCGCCCTGCCAATGGTGCCGCCACCACGTTTATTAAGGCTATTCGTCGCAACTTTGGTCGGCTGATTTCGGTAGGAGCCAAAGAATTGTCCTGCTCCATTATAGAATTTGGATTTATAACGGTACATCGGCTCTGAGTAATAGCTCTTGTTATAACCTTTCAACCCGCTTAATGAGCGACTGTAAAAAAAACCGCCAAAGTTAGGTACATAAGCTCGGGAACTGGAACTGTAGTAACAATCATCCTCGTAGAAATCATTCTCGCATTCGAACTCGCTGCGGTAGCGAGGGGCATTTTGTTCGGCACGAGCTAAAGCTTCTTGGTATGCAATGTCACACTGTTCACTAAACTCAGGCGAGTTAGATTTACACTCATCAGCATCAGAAAAAATGTACCCTTCTGTTTTTGACTCGTACGTAGCAAAGAAGAAAATACCACCAAAGGCAGCAAAGGGAAGAATTTTCCCAAGCTTTAAGCTTTTGTCCATGGAAGAACGTTTAACGTTAGAACTCCGCTTCATCGTTCCTCCTAGTAAGTCATGCAAGCGGCATTCAATACGCCGACCGAAACAGAAACTGCGGCTAATACAATACCGGCTGGCAGTTCATCTTTTTCGATACGCTCTGCCACTTTCGGAAGTAAAATAAAGCGTACAATTGCAAATGCGATAATTTGAGCAAGCATTGCAACAACGCCCCACACCATAAAATCGACGATATTGACCGAGTTTTTTGCCGCCCCCGAAATCGCGAGACAGTAACCAAGGAAGGCCCCACTTAGCGCAATCGCTGCTGCTGTATTTTGTTTTTCTTTAATCAGATGCCACTCATCGTATGGCGTCAACTTGACGTAGATGAACTTAAACGCCAATACAAAAATAATAGAAACAGAGAAATAGAGTAAAAAGTTTGGGAAGCCTGCTAACAGGCCGGCAATCATGTGCATTATTGTTCCTTGTTCATTTCTTTCCAGGCAAAATCTTCAATACGTTCATCTGCAATGTAAAACAGCTTGGTACTCGCGGGTACTTCAGCATCTAAATCTGGGTTGAGTTGAATACCATCGCCAATATCAAAAGCAATCAGCGTGGCATGATGGCGTCTTTTGAGAAAAACGAAGAGATTCTCAATAGTGGTGGCAGACTGACCCTCAGGATAAATAACTGAGTATTGAGTCATACCTCGTGTTGAAGCCAAAAGCTCCTGATGAAGCGCACTTGAGCCCGGGTCAACCGCCGCTTTTGCCAACATTTCTGCGCCAACAGCAGGTATGCATTCCGCTTTCGGGCAATGCTGACTTAGAAGTCGGCCGAGCGCTTCATCTTTAAAGTAAGCGACCAAATGAGCGGAAGGGTTTACAGATGCGCAGTACAGAGCGGCTGACAAGGTAATGTCGTCCGAGAGATTATCCACAATAATGCAAGCGGCTTGGGCAATATTGGCGTTTTTCATCTCTTGCGAATCGGTATAACTGGTCACTTTGATAAAACTGATTTCGCCAGGTAACGGGTTCTCTATTTCTGAACGGCTGCATAAAACAATCGGACGCTTTCCCTCTTCTTCATGTTGTAACATGCGAATAAGGTGCATCGTTCTCGATCCATTCCAGCCCAACAATACAATATGGTTTTCCACTCTTACTCTCCGTTTTCCTAAAATACCCGCTCGCCAATAGTCCATCGCTGCTCCAGCGACACGCCCCAATAATGCGGCGAATAAGCTCAAACCGCCGGGGATTACAAATAGTACGACAACCCATTTACCCAAATCTGTTACTGGAGAATGGTCGCCATAACCCACCGTACTCGCCGTAACCATGAGGTAATAGATAAAGTTAGCGAAACTGTCTGTTAATGCGGTTTCACCAGCGAGAACCAGCAGCCACCATGAAAGGCTCACATATAAGCCACTAAAGATGAGAAGGCTTCGGTTGCTCAATTTAAAAAGGTGTGAACTAAGCCACTTTTTAACTACTAACCACACCGCCATAAATTTATGACCTCGATATTCATTGATTGCATCAATAGTAACTCATTGATAGTAAGACACAAAAAAACCAGCCATATTCGGCTGGTTTTTGAGATTTACTTTCAGTTACGCCTACTTTTTAAGCATTACCTTTCACTTGCATATTTAGCTGCTCAGCAAAATCTAGCATGCGGTTAAGCGGTATAAGGGATTTAACACGCAGTTCTTCGTCAACAAAAATCTCGTGCTCTTCACCACCTTCACTAAGCGCTTTCTCAATTGCTTTCAAACCGTTCATTGCCATCCAAGGACAGTGTGCACAGCTGCGACATGTTGCGCCTGCACCTGCGGTTGGCGCTTCGATAAGTTCTTTCTCTGGCACAAGTTGCTGCATTTTAAAGAAAATGCCTTTGTCTGTCGCAACGATCATTTGTTTGTGAGGAAGCTCTTTCGCTGCTTTGATCAGCTGACTCGTTGAGCCAACGGCATCGGCAAGTTCTACGACGCTTGCTGGTGACTCAGGGTGAACCAAAATAGCCGCATCTGGATACACGCTCTTCATTTTTCGTAGCGCATCAGCAGAGAACTCATCATGAACCACACACTCACCCTGCCAAAGCAGCATATCTGCGCCAGTTTTGTTAGCGATGTACGATCCTAGGTGACGGTCTGGTCCCCAAATAATTGGCTTATCTTCAGCGTCTAAGTGTTCCACGATTTCAAGCGCAATGCTCGATGTAACGACCCAGTCGGCACGGGCTTTAACCGCTGCTGAAGTATTTGCGTAAACTACAACCGTATGATCAGGGTGAGCATCACAAAATTCGCTGAACTTATCCGCAGGACAGCCAAGGTCGAGCGAACATTCCGCTTCCAACGTTGGCATTAGAATGCGCTTTTCTGGTGTCAGAATTTTGGCCGACTCGCCCATAAAGCGAACACCACCAATAATCAATGTACTTGCAGGGTGACGATTACCAAACTTCGCCATTTCCAACGAATCACCAACAAACCCGCCAGTGTCTTCAGCTAGGGCTTGAATCTCAGGGTCGGTATAGTAGTGCGCGATAAGTACCGCATCTTTTTCTTTGAGTAACTTTTTAATACGCTCAATGTAAGATGCTTTTTCTTCTTCGCTTAATGGAACTGGTTTCGGTGGGAATGGGTAAACAGTGTCGATTTTATCTAATATATGGCTCATTGCTCTTGCTCTACGCAACTTCCTTTAATCCGAGTATTGTAACCTCGTTAATTTTCAAAAACCAACTTGTCGCGGGGATTTCTAGCGGTCTAGCCGTATATCTTTGTTACAGGTAGCATTTCCGAGTAGCGAAATTCGGTGCAACATAAGGTCAGAGGCTCTGCATCATTGCTATCGACTTAGCCGTTCTGCACCAACAGAAAATGGAAAAGAAAAAGGAAGCCGAAGCTTCCTTTTTAAAACATAACGTCTTACAGCTTAGAGCTGGCAAGTTTTGCAGATGCACTACCTGGGTATTCATCAACCACTTGTTGGTAGTACTTTTTCGCTTGAGCTGCATTGTTATTACGCTCAGCGATTTCGCCTAACTTAAGCAACGCATCGGCTCGCTTATTGGAGTCTTTATAAGACACCACAGCGGCAAAACTTTTCACTGCATCCTCATCCTGCTTTTTAGCGAAGTACAACTGACCTAACCAGTAGTGAGAATTCGCTGAATATGTAGAATCAGGATAATCTTTCTGGAACTGCTGGAACGCTGCAATTGCACCAGTGTAATCACGCTTTTTGAGAATGAGGTCAACTGCATTCTGATATGCCGTTTGCTCATCAACATTTGGAGTGTACTGACCACCTGTTTTCACAGGTTGTGCTTCTTGTGCAGGTGCGGATTTTATCTCTCCACGAATACGATCCAGCTCGACAAACAACTCACGTTGACGTTGCAACATTTGTTTCATTTCGTAGCTATTTCGCTCTAATTGACCACGCAATTCACTGATCTCTTGTGACATTTGGTCAATTTGCTGTTGCATTTGGAGCTGAACGCGATTGCGATTTTGTAGCAAACGTTCTAGACGCTCTACTTCCGTTTCAGATGAACGGCTCTTAGAGACGGATGATGTGCTGTTGAGATCGGATACTGGAGCTGGTGCAGCGAACGCAAAGTTCGCTGCACTTGCCAGTAACGTAAGCGCAACAGCGCGCTTAGTGTTACTGAACATGAGGATTACCTCGAATTAGTATACTAGAACCGCGCGACGGTTCTTAGCGTAAACTTCATCTGATTGACCTAGAAGAAGTGGCTTCTCTTCACCGTAGCTAACGATTGAGATTTGGTCAGCTTGAACACCTAGTGCTTGTAGGTAGTTCGCTACTGCTTGTGCACGACGCTCACCTAGAGCAATGTTGTACTCAGGTGTACCGCGCTCATCAGCGTGACCTTCGATAGTTACGTTAAGTGCTGGGTTCTTGCTTAGGTAAGAAGCGTGAGCCGCTAGCATCTCTTCGTAATCTGCTGCAATTGTTGAGTTGTCAAAAGCAAAGTAGATTGTTTGAGTTTCACGTAGCGCTTGCTCTTTTAGCTCTTGCTCTGTCAACTGACCGCTTTGATCAATTGGCGTAGCTACTGTTGTTTCCACTGCGCCATTGTTGTTTGTTGCTGCACCAGTGTTAGAAGCAGCGTCGTCGCTTGAACTACACGCTGTAACAGCCATTACAGGAAGCGCGATTAGTAGCCCTTTTAGAACCTTGTTCAGTTGCATCTTATTTTCCTTTATTAATCAAACTTATTACTACAAAAACGGTGACCATGCAGGCGCTCGAACACGCCCATTTGTTGCCGGTAATCTAGCTTTGAATCGACCATCAATTGACACCATCGATAGTACGTTTTTCTTGTTGTAAATCGAGCTATACACAACCATGCCACCGTTTGGGGCAATACTAGGAGACTCATCAAGCAAGGTCTTAGTTAAGACTTGAAGAGCACCAGTTTCCAAATCTTGTTTCGCCAAATTAAATCCTGCGTTGCTGCGGTTCACCATAACTAGGAATCGCCCATCAGGAGTAATCTGACCACCCAAATTTTGGCTGCCTTGCCAAGTCAAACGGTCAATAGAACCGCTGCCCAAATTTACTTGATAAATCTGTGGTTTACCACCCCTATCCGATGTGAAAATCAACGATTTTCCATCCGGATGCCAGAACGGTTCCGTATTATTTGATCTGCCACGCGTAATTTGCGTCAGCTTACGAGTGTTAAGGTCAAACGTATAAACATGAAGCGAGCCTGTTTTAGAAAGAACAATCGCTAACTTATTGCCATCTGGCGAAAATCTTGGCGCACCATTGTGACGTGGGTATGAAGTAATTTTCTCACGTTCACCTGTGTAGATGTTCATTATGAAGATTTCTGCTTGGCCATTTTGGAAGCTAACATACGCAAGCTTTTTACCATCTGGTGACCACGCTGGTGACATTAATGGTTGCTTAGAGCGTAAAACCAGACGCTCATTGTAGCCATCGTAATCAGCGACTCGAAGTTGGTAAGGGAAACGGTCTTTATCGTTCACTACCACATATGCGATACGAGTCATGAAAGCGCCACGGTCGCCAGTTAACTGTTCATACACCAAATCAGAGATACGGTGAGCGTACTCACGCATACGAGGCCCTTGAACAGTGGCTACTTTATTGAACAGCACATGATCTTTTGACAGAACCAATTCACCGTCACTACCAAGCGCCTTACTCTTCCCACCTGTTAACTGACCACGCACAATATCAACAAGTTGATAGTTGATAACGTAGTCACCTTGGTCGTTTTGCTTGATTGAACCAGTCAATAGCGCATCCACACCTAAATTGGTCCAAGCATCAAAATTAACTTCTGATTCACTGAACGGTGTTTGTGGCATTTTGCTCGTTGGAACTGGGCTGAATTTACCACTACGTTGTAAATCCGAGGCGATAACAGCAGAAACATCCGTTGGAAGCGCTTGTGTGCCCTCCCACTTAAACGGAACAACAGCAATTGGTCGTGCTGAATCAATACCATCGGTAATGACCAACTCTAATGCGGCATTCGCCACATTTGTCATACTGCTAAGCAGTACAAACATTCCTAGTAAAAGGCGTCTAATCACGTCTTATTCCTTTTAGTCCAAAGCAACAGTTATGTTGATGTCTTTTAGTCTTTCATTGACCGCTGATTCTGAAGATTTAGGGAACGTCCCTACCTGAGCTATTGCTCGCTTTGCCGCAGCACATACTCGAGTATCGCCACTCAAAACGGTAACACCAGAGACCATCATATCAGTTCCTGTCGGAATCAATTTGATGTTTACCCTACACTCCTTTCCCAGCAAGTAGTCATCCTTAATCAGCTTTTGCTGAATATTTTGAGTATAGATGGATGACATACGAGAAAGTTCGTCGTCAATAAATTGATTGCGCGCAGCACTGTTTTTACTGACCTCATCCTCGAGACCCGCAAAAATATCATCTAACGCGGCTTCTTGAGCTTTACGCTCACGCTCGGCACGCTCAGCTGCTTCTCTCGCTTTACGCTCTCGCTCCGCCGCCTCTTTTGCCGCTTTCTCTTTTGCGATGCGCTCTTGTTCAGCTTTTTCAGCAGCTTCACGCTCACGACGTGCTTTTTCTTCCGCTTCTTTTGCTGCTTTTTCACGAGCTAAACGTTCTTGCTCAGCTTTTGCTATAGCCGCCTCTTTTGCTAAACGCTCCTGCTCAGCTTTACGCACGGCTTCTTCTTTTTCCTTGCGCTCTTTTTCTAGCTTAGCAGCTCGCTCTTTTTCTTTGCGAACACGTTCTTCTTCCTGCTTGCGCTCTTGCTCTTTTTTCTTACGTGCAGCTTCTGCTTCTCGTGCCGCTTGAGCATCTTTCGCTTGCTGCTCTTTCAACTTGCGAATTTGCTCTTCTTCAGCTTTGCGGTTTTTTTCTAGCTGCTCTGCTTCGCGTCTCAGTTTATCAAGACGCTCTTGTTCTTTTTTCGCTGCCTTTTCGCGTTGCTGGCGAATTTCTTTCGCTTGTTGCTGCACAAGTTTTGGATCGATGACAACAGCTTGAACCATTTGTCCTGTAGGCTCTGGTTTAGACATGTTGAAGTCCGTCCCCCAAAGCAGGGCTGCAACTAGAATTGCATGCAAACCAACCGATATTGCTATCGGTTTGGCGTATTGGTTGGGTTTCTTCTTGTGATCTTTCATAGATAATTGATGTCTATTCCCTGATATCGGTCATTAGACCTACCTTAGGGATACCAGCTCGACTTAGTTCATCCAGCAATAGAACAACATCGGCATATGGTGTTGCCGCGTCGCCACCTACCGCAACTGGTGAATCCGGCTTAACCTCTCGCTCCGCTTTCACTCGCACAATAACATCTTGCAACGACAAACCTCGCTGAACTTCTTCATCATTTACGCTTAGGCCTAAATTACCCTCGCTATCAATTTCGATGATAATAAAGCTACTGTCAGTCTCGCCAGCAAGGTCTTGCATAGATTCTGCGGTCGATGTTTTCGGAAGATCAACGTCGACGCCTTGAGTCACAAATGGAGCGGTCGCCATAAAAATGATCAACAGTACGAGCATCACGTCGATATACGGAACAACGTTGATCTCCGCTGTCATTTTTCGCTTTTTAGGTTGATAACCCGCCATGCTTTATTCCTTATCCGCGCTGTCTCGGCCAGCCATCGCTTGACGATGAAGGATGCTGTGGAATTCTTCAGAAAATGTTGCGTAAGTGTGCTCTAGTTTACTCACTTTATTGCTTAGGCGGTTGTACGCCATTACTGCCGGAATAGCCGCAAATAGCCCCATCGCTGTCGCGATAAGTGCCTCGGCGATACCCGGTGCAACCATAGACAGCGTAGCTTGCTTTACTTCACCCAGCGCAATAAAGGCGTGCATGATGCCCCAAACGGTACCAAATAGGCCGATATAAGGGCTTATAGAACCGACTGTTGCCAAAAACGGTAAGCTTGTTTCTAGCTCATCTACTTCACGAGAAACAGCAACGCGCATTGCGCGGCCAGTGCCTTCCATGATGTAAGCTGGTGAATTTGCGTTGCTCTTACGTAGGCGAGCAAACTCTGTAAAACCTGCGTAGAAGATTTCTTCTGTGCCTTCAATTTCGTCTTTACGCGCTTTTACTTTTTGGTAAAGCTGAGAAAGATCAGTACCCGACCAAAATTTGTCTTCAAACTGCTCTGCATTTTTTGATGCTTGAGAAAGCACTTTGCTGCGCTTGATGATCATTGCCCATGACACAATTGACATGCCAAGCAACGTCAGCATCACAAGCTTTACCAACAGACTGGCCTGAAGAAAGAGATCTAAAATGGAAATATCAGCAGTCACTATTTGTTAGCTCCGAATTTATAAAGGTTGGAATAGCTATTGGTTTCATTTTCTTATTATCGATACATGCTACCTTAACCGAGGCCTTGCACAATATCTTGCCTTGATCATTGACCAACTCTTGACAGAATTGCAGAGAAGCACGTTTTATTTCTGACACTCGGGTTACGACTGTCAGATGCTCGTCCAGCCTAGCCCCTTGGTTGAAATCGATATCCATGTGTCGGACAACAAAGCCGATATTTTGTTCCAGTAACACATGTTGAGAAATGCCTTTAGCACGTAACATCTCTGTCCGTGCGCGCTCAAAGAATTTTAGATAATTAGAATGATATACAATACCGCCCGCATCAGTGTCTTCATAGTACACGGTGATCGGCCAGTGAAAGAGATTTGATGTGCCTTGCAAGGGAGTACCAATATATTCAATTCTTTAAAGTAATTACTATAACTGAAGCGACAGCAATTGGTACCGAGCTAAGGAAATATTTTTGAAATTTGTAGAAAAAATAAAAGCTAGGCGAGATACCTAGCTTTTATTCGATGATTTAGTAACCGACTTTATTACAGCATATTTCAGCCTAAATGAAATAAAGTGCCGTTAGATAAATTAAGATAGCTAACGAGAAATAAGGACTAAACAAAACTTGCCAGTACCAGTTTCTTGGCTTGAAGCCCACCCCATACACCATGCTTGAACATACAGACCAAATCAGTGCTGGTGCGATGATTGAGTTAAAACCACCAATTGCTTGATGGTAAGCTTCAGGGTCCCACATCACCAATCCTACGTGCATAAAGCCAAGGATGAGAGATAAGACTCGTAGCAGAGTCTTATCCATTGGTGCGTGAAGTTTCGCTACCTTAGCAGCGAGGTTACTCACTGTCTTTATCCATCATTTCTGAGTGCTCTAGCCAAAGAGCGTTGATGATACCGAATGCACAAGCAAGTAGTACACCTAGAATCCATGCGAAATACCACATAGTAAATGCTCCTTAGTAAAGTGAGTTTTTGTTGTCTTCAATGTACTGGTCATCAAGGCGACCAAACATCTTGTAGTAAGTCCAAGATGTGTAACCAAGGATGATTGGCACCATAACAAACGCAACGCCTGTCATTAGGTTCAGAGTCAGCTCAGATGACGTTGCATCCCACATTGTTAAGCTGTGGCTTGGCATTAAGTCTGAAGGCATGATGAATGGGAACATCGCAAAACCTGCAGTAAAGATAACACCAGCAACACCCAAGCTTGAAGTAATGAACGAAATCGCACATTTTTCAAGACGAGATGCCAATACAGCGAGAAGCGGCATTGCAACACCTAATACAGGAGCAGCCCATAGTAGTGGGTAGTTTTCAAAGTTCTTCATCCACGCACCAGCTTCACGGATAACCTCTTTGTTTAGAGGGTTAGAAGCAGCGTTAGTGTCGATACCGCCAACAATGACGTAGCCATCGATATTTTGGATCCAGAAACCAGCCGCTACAAACGCAGCAACCGTCAGTAAACCAGCCAACTGAGCAACGTTGCGCGCACGCACATGCACTTCGCCTGTTGTTTTCATTTGTAGCCAAGTAGAACCTTGCATCAAAATCATGAACAAGCTTACTAAACCACACAACAGTGCAAATGGGTTTAGTAGACCAAAGAATGAGCCATGGTATGTTGGCATCAAGAACTCACTCAATTGGAATGGTACACCTTGTAGAAGGTTGCCAAACGCTACACCAAAGATGATTGGCGGAACAAAACCACTGATTGAGATACAGATATCCCAGGTATTGCGCCATTTTGGATCTTCGATTTTAGAGCGGTAGTCTAGGCCCAGAGGACGAAGCCATAGCGCTGCTAGTGTCAAAATCATCGCTAAGTAGAAGCCTGAAAATGACGTTGCGTAAACCAAAGGCCAAGCTGCGAACAGTGCACCACCAGCAGTGATAAGCCAAACTTGGTTACCATCCCAGTGAGGAGCAATTGAGTTAATCATGACACGGCGTTGCGTGTCGTTTTTACCGATGATAGGTACAAGCGCGCCTACACCCATATCGAAGCCGTCTGTTACTGCAAAACCAACTAGTAGAACACCGATTAGTACCCACCAGATGAGTCGCAAGATTTCGTAATCAAACATCTTGTTATCTCCTTACCTTACGCTTCTACTTGGCGACTAACTTTGTCTTCAACAGAGTCAGCATTTTGCTCGAAGTGGTAGCGACCCGTTTTCAGGCTACTTGGGCCTTTACGAGCGAATTTCAACATTAGGTAAACTTCTGCAATCAGGAATACCGTGTATAGCGCCAGAATTGCGAAGAGTGAAGTCCAGATTTCACCTGCAGTTAGTGCAGAAGCTGCAACATGCACTGGTAAAATTTCACCTACAGCCCAAGGTTGACGGCCGTACTCAGCGACGAACCAACCCGCTTCAATTGCAATCCAAGGTAGTGGAATGCTAAATAGTGCAGCTTTTAGAATCCATTGTTTCTGCTCAATCTTCTGACGACACGTTTGGATAAACGCCGCACCAAAGACAAACAACATGATGAAGCCACAAGCAACCATGATACGGAATGACCAGAATAGCGGCCATACTGTTGGGATTGAGTCGTCCGCAGCAGCTTGGATTTGCTCTTCTGTTGCATCAACAACATTGTCTGTGTAGCGTTTTAGAAGTAGACCGTAACCTAGGTCACCTTTCACTTCATCAAACGCAGTCATGTTTTCTTCTGACTTGTCGCCCGCACGAAGCTTCTCTAGAAGTTCATAAGCGTACATGCCGTCACGAATACGATCGACGTGTTCATCACGTAAATCACGAAGACCTGTTACTTGCTCATCAAAAGAGCGTGTCGCGATAATACCCATTACGTAAGGGATCTTAATTGCGTAATCGGTATGCATCGTTTCCTGGTTAGGAACACCAAATAACGTAAATGCGGCAGGTGCAGGTTCAGTGTGCCACTCTGCTTCAATTGCAGCGAGTTTCACTTTTTGAACTTCACCAAGCTCGTAGCCAGATTCGTCACCAAGAACGATGGTAGATAAGATAGCTGCAATACCGAAAGAAGCAGCAATAGCAAACGAACGACGAGCAAACGCAATGTCACGACCTTTTAATAGGTAGTATGAACTGATGCCTAGAATAAACATTGCGCCACAAGTGTAACCAGAAGCAACCGTATGCACGAACTTAACCTGAGCAACTGGGTTTAGTACAACCTCAGAGAAGCTCACCATTTCCATTCGCATGGTTTCGAAGTTGAAATCTGCGCCTACTGGGTTTTGCATCCAGCCGTTTGCGATAAGAATCCAAAGAGCAGAGAAGTTAGAGCCTAGTGCCACAAGCCAGGTAACCGCTAAGTGTTGGCGTTTAGATAGACGATCCCACCCGAAGAAGAATAGACCAACAAAAGTTGACTCCAGGAAGAATGCGACAAGTGCTTCGATCGCTAGCGGTGCACCGAAGATATCACCTACATAGTGGGAGTAGTAAGACCAGTTCGTACCAAACTGGAACTCCATGGTAAGGCCTGTCGCCACACCAAGTGCAAAGTTAATACCGAATAGCTTACCCCAGAACTTGGTCATGTCCTTATAGATTTGCTTGTTCGTCATTACGTACATCGATTCCATAATGGCCAGAAGGAAGGCCATACCAAGGGTCAATGGTACGAATAGGAAGTGATACATCGCTGTCAGTGCAAACTGCAACCGCGATAGATCAACTACGTCAATCATGGTAACTCCTATGTGTCGGCTGAATGACACTCTCTACATATTGCAATCCATATTCAGGTGTTATTTACACTTGAAAAATGTTGAATTATCACAACTCATTGTTGCAAAAATGTGCTTCATTGGTTAGTTAATTGTTAAGCATCAGCTAATATAGCTGGGGCTAATATTACTTGTAAAAACAGATTGTTTCAAAAGGTTTATAGCCGTAACGCGCTTTGATATACATCAATGTTTATGCGCGGAATTTGCACAAAAATCCATCACATTGATCTAGATCAACCAGTATTGGATACGGATGTTAAGAGAGAGTAATCAGGAGAGAAATTAACCAGTTGCAAGCAAACATCGAGTTAACAATCAATGCTTTTTACTTACTAAACCAGTATGAGAAAAAATTCAAAAAATGTGAGTTTGGTCAACTTTAATGAAGCGCTGGGCAACAAAGGCCCAGCGAGGGAATCTTATTTTTCAATTCCGAAATGCAAATACGCACGATCTGTCGCGATTCTTCCACGCGGAGTGCGTTGTAAATAACCTTGCTGAATAAGATAAGGTTCAAGAACGTCTTCAATAGTGTCCTTTTCTTCACCTATCGCCGCTGCCATGTTGTCGAGCCCGACCGGACCACCACCAAATTTTTCCATAATCGCGAGTAGTAGCTTACGGTCCATGTAATCGAAGCCTTCGGCGTCCACATCAAGCATATTCAACGCCTTATCGGCAACATCGGCACAAATGTGACCATTGCCTTTTACTTCCGCATAATCACGAACACGACGTAGCAAACGGTTAGCAATACGTGGTGTGCCACGCGCACGTCTTGCCACTTCCAATGCACCTTCAGGTTCCATTGATAAACCTAAACAATCCGCGCTTCGCTGCACGATATCTTGGAGGTCTTTTATCTTATAAAACTCAAGGCGCTGAGTAATACCAAAGCGGTCGCGCAATGGTGACGTCAAAGAGCCCGCTCGGGTCGTCGCACCAATTAACGTAAACGGTGGTAAATCGATCTTAATAGAACGAGCGGCCGGACCTTCACCGATCATAATATCCAGTTGATAATCTTCCATTGCCGGATATAGCACCTCTTCAACCATCGGACTCAAGCGGTGAATCTCATCGATGAACAACACATCGTTTTCTTCAAGGTTGGTTAACAGCGCGGCCAAATCGCCTGCTTTCTCAAGTACAGGGCCTGAAGTAGTGCGAATGTTCACTTCCATTTCATTGGCAACGATATTCGCAAGTGTGGTTTTACCCAAACCTGGGGGACCAAAAATCAAAAGGTGATCAAGTGCTTCGCTACGTAACTGAGCAGCTTTAATGAAGATCTCCATTTGGTCACGGACATGGTCCTGACCTTGGTAATCCGCTAATTTTTTTGGCCGAATAGCACGATCAATGACATCTTCATCACGAAAGGCAGGGTTTTCTGGCGCGATTAAACGATCGGCTTCAATCATCTTTTTACCTTGAAAAATGGTTACCTGAGAGAATAATGCCGCTCGTTTAACAGCAAGTGGCATATTTCTATATCTCGTCATCCTGTACAGCGACGAAGGAGCGTGATACAGGATCTTCTATCCGAGCGATTTATGGTCAAATTGTTTCATTAACCGCTCAGCGTGCTGCTATTAGATTCCCAGTCTCGCCAGGCTCGCTGGAATGACACAAAAAACATCGTTAAGCGATTGGCATTAACCTTAGAGAATGAGTTATCTTGAACAAATGTTCACTGTGCAACCAGCGTTACACCATTGATTTTAGAGCTTCACGGATCATTTGCTCACTGCTCATGTCCGGTTTAGCGATCTGAGATACCACTTTCGACGCTTGAGTCGGCTTGTAACCTAGAGCTAGAAGCGCACTGATTGCCTCTTCTTCCGCGTTGTTGGATGTCGCACTAGAATCCGCAGGAGCAGCATCCGTAAATGGTGTAAATAGATCGCCTGCGCCCCACCCTTTCAAGCGGTCTTTCATTTCAACAACCAATCGCTCTGCGGTTTTCTTGCCAACGCCTGGAAGCTTAACCAGCGTAGAAACGTCTTCATGTTCCACACAAGTAACAAATTGCGTTGCTGTCATACCAGAGAGAATACCAAGACCGAGTTTAGGACCAACGCCATTGGCTTTGATCACTTCACGGAAAAGTGCTCGTTCTTTTACTGTGTTGAAACCGTATAGCAATTGCGCATCTTCACGGACAACAAAGTGAGTATAAATAATGGCTTCTTCGCCAACATTTGGCAGTTCGTAAAAACAGCTCATTGGCATCTGGACTTCATAGCCAATGCCATTAACTTCAATTAATACTTCAGGTGGTTGTTTTTCAATCAGTATGCCACGAAGACGTCCAATCACTATAAATACTCTTTGGAAATGAATTTGCGACAGGATAATAAAGAACTGGATAGACATCCAGTTAATTTTAACGGTAGCGCCCTTTTCTGGCACTGGTTGCTTTGCCCGCTAACGCAACGAGAGTCTTGTTAGTATTGGCATGACAAATCGCCACACCTAAAGCATCGGCTGCATCCGCTTGAGGCTTGGCGGGCAATTTAAGCATCTGCTGAACCATATGCTGAACTTGCGCTTTGTCCGCGCCACCAGTGCCGACGACAGCTTGCTTAATAAGACGAGCCGCGTATTCAAATACCGGCAACTCCGCATTCACCGCAGCAACAATTGCACTGCCACGAGCTTGGCCAAGTTTTAGCGCTGAATCCGCGTTTTTGGCCATAAACACTTGCTCGATCGCGAAAACGTCCGGTTGAAACTGGGTAATGATTTCCGTGACGCCTGCATAAATCTGTTTAAGCCGACCCGGAAGTTCTTTTTCTGAAGTACGAATGCAGCCACTACCAAGGTATTGCAAGTGGCGTCCATTTTGACGAATGACCCCATAGCCGGTAATGCGCGAACCTGGGTCAATGCCCAAAATAATTGACATGAATGTTCCTAAAAATGAGGCCTAATTCGGCCTCAGTCTTTTTATTATTACTTGCTAACTTCGGAGCAAATACCGCTCCCGACACCTTGAGTTTAATCTAGCGTAGCCGCAACGTCGTCAGAGATATCACCATTGTGATAAACCTCTTGAACGTCGTCCAGATCTTCCAAAGCGTCAATCAAACGAAGTAGTTTTGGCGCAGTATCCGCGTCCAAATCTGCTTTCGTTGATGGGATCAGCGACACCTCAGCGTTCTCTGCCTCAAACCCTGCGGCATCAAGAGCATCTTTTACGAGTCCAAAATCGCCTGGGGCCGTGTAGACATCAATCGAGCCATCTTCTGCCGTTTCAATGTCATCAGCACCACTTTCTAATGCTACTTCCATTACCGCATCCTCATCTAAACCTGGGCCATATGAAATCACGCCTTTCTTGTCGAAAAGATAGTTGACGCTACCATCCGTCCCCAGATTGCCGCCTGACTTTGAGAATGCATGGCGTACGCCAGATACCGTACGATTTCGGTTATCCGTCATACATTCGACCATGACCGCCGTACCACCTGGACCATAACCTTCATAGATCACGGTTTCCATGTTGTCGTCGCCTTCACCACCAGCACCTCGGCTGACAGCGCGGTTGACAGTGTCACGTGTCATGTTGTTAGACAGTGCTTTATCAATTGCTGCTCGCAAACGTGGGTTATTTTCTGGCTCACCGCCCCCCTCTTTTGCCGCAACAACGATTTCACGGATTAATTTAGTAAAGATTTTGCCGCGCTTCGCATCTTGCGCTGCTTTACGGTGACGAATATTCGCCCATTTACTATGACCAGCCATAATTCACCTTTTAATGTATTTTGACGCTTAATAACAAAACATGTTCTAAAAAGCGTTGCTTGGGAAATTGCTTTGGAAGTTTCTTGGGTTTATTTAAACAAAAACTCCCGCAGTTGCGGGAGTTTTCTTAAAATGTTGTGCGCTTATTCTGCGTCTTTTTCTTTCGCTGCAGTTACTGCGATTGCTAGCTCTTCTAGCGCTGCTGGGTTCGCAATACTTGGTGCGTCTGTTAGTAGACACGCCGCTGCTGTTGTTTTAGGGAACGCGATAACATCGCGGATGTTCTCTGTGCCACATAGCAGCATTACTAGACGGTCTAGACCAAATGCAAGACCAGCATGTGGAGGCGTACCGAATTTCAGCGCATCAAGCAGGAAGCCGAACTTAAGCTGTTGCTCTTCAGGTGTGATACCTAGAATATCAAATACGGCTTCTTGCATATCTGCGTTGTGGATACGAACAGAGCCGCCGCCCACTTCGTAGCCATTTAGAACCATATCGTAAGCGTTAGAATTTGCCGCAGCAGGGTTTGCTTTTAGCTCTTCTGCAGTCACACCTAGAGGCGATGTGAATGGGTGGTGCATCGCGTGTAGGTTGCCTTCGTCATCTTCTTCGAACATTGGGAAGTCAACAACCCATAGTGGAGCCCATGCAGACTCATCCGTTAGCTCTAGGTCTTTACCTAGTTTCAAACGTAGCGCACCCATTGCTTCTGCAACGATGCCCGCTTTATCAGCGCCAAATAGGATAATGTCACCAGATTCCGCTTGAGTACGATCTAGAATGCCGTTGATCACGTCTTCATTTAGGAACTTAGCGACTGGAGATTGGATACCTTCCATGCCCGCTGCACGGTCGTTAACCTTCATCCAAGCTAGACCTTTCGCACCGTAGATGCCAACGAATTCACCGTAGCCATCAATTTGCTTACGAGTCAGAGAAGCGCCACCTGGAACGCGAATAACGGCAACACGGCCTTTTTCGTCGTTTGCTGGGCCAGAGAATACTTTGAACTCAACATCTTTCACTAGGTCAGCAACGTCTACTAGTTCCAGTGGGTTACGTAGGTCTGGCTTGTCCGAACCGAAACGACGAATCGCTTCGCTGAACGGCATTACTGGGAATTCACCTAGGTCAACGTTTAGTAGCTCTTGCCACATTTCACGAACCATTTTCTCAGTCGTTGCACGAACTTGGTCAGCCGTCATGAATGACGTTTCGATATCGATCTGAGTGAATTCTGGTTGACGGTCAGCACGCAAGTCTTCATCACGGAAACACTTAACGATTTGGTAGTAACGGTCAAAACCAGACATCATTAGAAGCTGTTTGAATAGCTGTGGAGACTGAGGAAGCGCGTAGAAGCTGCCTTTGTGAACACGGCTAGGTACTAGGTAGTCACGAGCGCCTTCTGGTGTCGCTTTTGTTAGTACTGGTGTTTCGATGTCTAGGAAGCCGTTGTCATCTAGGAAACGACGAACAAAGCTAGACGCTTTAGCACGTAGCTTGATGCGGTCGCTCATTTCTGGACGACGTAGATCTAGGTAACGATACTTCAGGCGCTGCTCTTCAGAGTTCTTTTGGTTGAAGTCTAGAGGCAGAACATCAGAACGGTTGATGATTTCAAGACCTTTCGCAAGGATCTCAACTTCACCTGTTGCCATGTCTTTGTTTACTTGGCTTTCTGGACGAACGCGAACTTCACCAGTTAGCTTGATACAGAATTCATTACGAAGTGTGTTAGCCACTTCATACGCATCTGCCATATCTGGATCAACAACTACCTGAACGATACCTTCGCGATCTCGCATATCGATAAAAATAAGACCGCCTAAATCACGACGACGGTTAACCCAGCCGCAAAGTTCTACAGTTTGTCCTGCAAGGGACTTGTTCAGGTGACCACAGTAATGGGTACGCATAATGAAATTCCCAATCTCTCAAATGTTGTTAACTACGCTCTGTCAGCCTCATTGCTAAGCAGAGTAAAGATTCAGTTATACGCTGAATGTCCACGAAAATCGACTACTCAACATACAATTACGTGTGTTTTATCATTCACTGGTGCTTTTTAGTACAACAAATGTTCAAAAGCGCACCAAAGCGAAAAAATTGGGGAGGATTATAGCGTGAAATTACCTATTTCAGCAAAACTCTCGTAAAGTATTCACACGAGTAGCAAGCAGTAAAGAATAATGGATAACTTACCTCTTCGACTTGGATTGACAATGTGGTCGCACAATCAATGGCAACAAAGTTTTTACGGCAGCGGGACAAAGCCCGCTGAACGTTTAGAAAGGTATGCGCAAGTGTTTCATACCGTGGAAGGCAACACGACATTTTATGCCACACCGACGCTCAATACAGTGCAAAACTGGAGAGCCGCAACCCACGATGATTTTCGCTTTACTTTCAAACTTCCTAAAGCCATTACTCATGAGCAAATGCTAAGAGGTTGCAGCGAACAACTGAGAGACTTCATGAAAGTCATGGAGCCTTTGCATGACCGTGTAGGCCAATGGACAATTCAATTACCAGCCGCATTTGGTCCTGAGCACCTTGATCGACTGAAAAAGTTCTGCGCGAGCTTTCCACCTAACTTCCCTCTCGGTGTTGAGGTTCGCCATATGGCATTTTTCTCCAAAGGCGAAGAAGAGCGAGCACTTAACCAATGGTTAGTAGAGAATAATATTGACCGCATTATTATGGATAGCCGCCCAGTCTTTGCCGCTAAGCCCGACAATGAGGCGATTATTGATGCACAAATGAAAAAACCACGAGTCCCTGTTCACGCCATTGCTACCGCTTCACATCCTTTGATTCGCTTTATTGGTCATCCAGAAGAACAACAAAATTACGAGTTTTTTAAACCATGGCTCAACAAGTTGCCACAATGGATTGCCGAAGGTAAACAGCCATATGTCATGATCCATACCGCAGACAATATAATTGCGCCAGAGTTGGCCGCAAACCTATATAAAGACATACAAAAGCGTATCACACTCCCTGAGTTATCACCTTTCCCAGCTGACGATGGCAACTCGCAGTTACAGATGTTCTAACGCAACACATGACAGAGGCGCGAAATTCCCATAAAATACGCGCCTTTTTTGGTGCCTGACATTTTCAGGCGGCTTGTATGCAGAGACTTAGTTATGAACCCTAAGAGCAATCCAGATACTATTTTTTCGGCTCCAATCGATAAAATTGGGGATTTCACGTTCGATGAACGCGTAGCGGAAGTATTTCCTGACATGATTCAACGATCGGTACCGGGTTACAGCAATATCATTTCTGCAATCGGTATGCTGGCAGAGCGTTTTGTAAAACCTCACTCAAACATCTATGACCTTGGCTGTTCTTTGGGTGCTGCAACATTGTCTATGCGTCGCCATATCAAACAAGAAGGTTGCCAAATCATCGCAGTGGACAACTCTCCTGCGATGGTTGAGCGTTGTAAACTTCACGTCAACGCTTACCGCAGTGACACTCCTGTGGATGTAGTAGAAGCAGACATTCGCAATATCGAAATTGAAAACGCGTCAGTGGTGGTGTTGAACTTCACTTTGCAATTCCTCTCTCCAGAAGATCGTTACTCCTTGCTCGAGAAAATTTACGCAGGCCTGCGTCCAGGCGGCATTTTGATTCTATCGGAGAAGTTCGTCTTCGAAGATGAAGTGTCGAACGAACTGTTAATTGACCTTCACCACGACTTTAAACGTGCGAATGGTTATAGCGAACTAGAAATCAGCCAAAAGCGTAGCGCGATAGAAAACGTAATGCGCCCAGATTCAAAGAAAGAACATAAAGAGCGTTTCGCTAAAATTGGCTTTTCTAGCTACGACGTTTGGTTCCAATGCTTTAACTTCGGCTCCATGTTCGCGATTAAATAGACCATGCATACCAAGCCTGAACCATACCGATTTCGGCTTTTGTTAATAATTTATACCCATCAACTCAGCGATTGACTAACTATGTTTAACTTTGCAAATTTCTACCAATTGATTGCCCAAGACACTCGTCTTCAACCTTGGCTTAATGTGCTTCCGCAACAGCTAACGGATTGGCAAAATGCAGAGCACGGTGACTTTGGTCGCTGGTTGAAAGCACTGAACAAAATCCCAGCGGGTAGACCGGACAACATCGACATTGTTGATTCTGTCACGATTTCAAACAATGAGCCCATGCCTCAAGGGGAACTTAAAAAGCTAGAAAGCTTACTTCGTACATTCCATCCTTGGCGCAAAGGCCCATACCACGTACACGGCATCCATATTGATACTGAGTGGCGCAGTGATTGGAAATGGGACCGCGTGCTTCCGCATATTTCACCATTAAAGAATCGCAGCGTACTCGATGTAGGTTGTGGTAACGGATACCACATGTGGCGCATGCTAGGCGAAGGTGCACGCTTAACTGTCGGTATCGATCCATCTCACCTGTTCCTGATTCAGTTCGAAGCAATTCGTAAACTAATGGGCGATGACCAACGTGCACACCTATTGCCATTGGGTATTGAACAACTACCTAAGTTAGAAGCGTTCGATACGGTATTCAGCATGGGCGTGCTTTACCATCGCCGCTCGCCTCTCGATCATTTAGTGCAACTAAAAGATCAATTGGTATCTGGAGGTGAACTCGTATTGGAAACACTCGTGATTGAAGGTGATGAGAATGCAGTACTGGTCCCGACTTCTCGTTACGCGCAAATGCGTAATGTCTATTTCTTCCCTTCAGCAAAAGCCCTAAAAGTGTGGTTAGAATTGGTCGGTTTTGAAGATGTTCGTATCGTTGATGAAAACATCACATCCGTAGATGAACAACGTACCACAGATTGGATGACGCATAACTCTCTACCTGACTACTTAGATCCGAACGACCCAAGCAAGACTGTAGAAGGCTACCCTGCCCCTCGCCGCGCGGTTCTTGTCGCTCGCAAATCATAATTCGCTGAGATTCCTGACATTGTCTTAACTCATTTTACGAGTTAAGACATTACCCTCTTTCCTCGTAATGAGCGAGTTTGATTTTTGAATCCATTTTTCACGTCAAAATATAAGCACGCTCTAAATAAGGATGCGCTTTTATGTCCTTGATTTTTGGCTTTTCATCACTATTCCTCAAACAATAAGTAATAGAGAAACATTCTTACTTGTGAGGCTTTATCGATATAAGCTAAACTCCTAAAAAATAAACAACTTAATCCAATCCCAAGGTTTTCAATGTTATTACGATTGACCCCGATTGTTGCCATCGCCTTACTATCTGGATGCTCACTAACCAAAGGCGAACAGTACCACCAAGAAACGTTAGCGGCGATTCAAAATTCAGAAGCGAATGTCAATAATCGCATTACCAACCTAGAGCTACAGCTCAGCAACCAATCGGACTATATCGACAGCCTTGAAGAACAAGTCGATAAACTACAGGTTGAACTTCTTACATTTCGCGATGAAGCAATGGCAGAAGTAAAAAAACCGAAAGAGCCGATTATTGTCCAATCTCCCGCTCCTGTGGAACCAACCCCAACTCACGATATTGTCCTTGGCTCTATCGAAAAGGTCACTGTAGAGTCGATTAAGCAAACTTTTGATGCACGTATCGACACTGGTGCCGCGACGTCGTCTTTAAATGCCGTTGATATTGAAGAGTTCGAAAGAAATGGCAAAAAATGGGTCCGATTCCACTTAGCAGACACCAGTAAATCCGAAGAAGAGAAAAGTACTTGGATCGAAGCTCCTGTCATTCGCTACGTCAAAATCCGCCAGGTTACCAGTGAAGAGTTAGAACGCCGCGCTGTGGTAGAACTTTGGGTGCGCGTTGGAAAAATTCATGAAAAAGCGCAATTTACGTTGGCAGATCGCTCACATATGAACCATCCTATTTTACTGGGTAGAGAATTTATGCGCGACATAGCACTTGTCGATGTAAGTCGTACCTATATCCAAACGGACGAAGATAAAAAATAATAAGGTAGATTATGACGTCAAAAATACCGTTTTACCTTTCTATCATCTTATTGGTGATTGCGGGCATTGCTCTGAGTGTTTTCAGACATGAAAACTACGGCGTGCCTTGGACGCCAGGCGAAACTCGCCAGGTATGGGATGTAGAAGCTCGTATTGAGTTCAATGCTAACGGCAACGAAGTAAAAGCGTCACTTGCAGCACCTCATACACAAAGTGGTTACACACTTATCGGTGAATCTGCTTCCTCATCAGGTTATGGCGTTTCCTACATCAATGACGATTCAGGCCGTCGTGCAGAATGGTCAATTCGCCAAGCTCAAGGGCCACAAACCATATACTACAAAGCCCAGTTCTTAGTAGACCCTCAGGCTAAAGTCACTCCTTTACCGCCAACGGAAGACATTACGCCACCAACGCTATCAGCACCACAAGCAGCAGCGGCAAATGCCCTTATCGAACGTGCGATGAGTCGCTCAGCCGATAATGTGACGTTTACTCGTGAGCTTATCAAAGCGCTTAATGACCCAGATAGCCAAAACTCGTCGCTACTACTGAACGATTTCAGCCGTACTGATGCACTGCATAATATTTTGCTTACCGCAGGTATACAAAGCAAAACCGTCGGTGTTATCGAACTAGAAGATGGTCGTCGACGCCAAACAATTCAACCAATGGTTCAGGTTTGGTCAGGTAAAGATTGGGTACTGTTTTCGCCAAAATCCGAACAAAAAGCAGTGAAACCCAACTTGTTAGTGTGGGATGAATCAAACGTATCCTTACTTGACCTTGTTGGTGGTAAAAATAGCCAAGTGCATTTCTCGATGATTAAGCAAGAAATGACACCACAACAAGCTACAAACAACAAAATAGAAGCAGATGGATTACTGAATATTTCAATTCATAGCTTACCTTTGGAAGAGCAAGCGATGTTCAAAACCATCATGCTCATCCCTATTGGTGCTCTGATCGTTGTGTTCTTGCGTGTGATTATCGGCCTGAAAACATCCGGTACCTTCATGCCTGTGTTGATTGCCGTTGCTTTTGTTCAAACTCAACTATTAACGGGTATTGTCGGTTTCTTGCTAATTGTAGGTACAGGCCTGATTATTCGAAGCTATTTGTCTAGGTTGAACTTATTGCTGGTAGCAAGGATATCTGCGGTCATTATTACCGTTATCATGATCATCTCGGTGTTCACCGTTGTTGCGTTTAAGATGGGCTTAACGGAAGGCCTAACAATTACCTTCTTCCCTATGATAATCTTGTCTTGGACGATTGAACGTATGTCAATCCTATGGGAAGAAGAAGGTGCGAAGGAAGTTGCTCTGCAAGGTGGTGGTTCATTGCTGACAGCGGTATTAGTTTACCTTGCAATGACGAACTCATACATTCAACACTTAACCTTTAACTTCATTGGTCTACAGTTGATTGTTCTGGCCGGTATTCTATTACTAGGTACTTACACAGGTTACCGCCTCACTGAGCTACGACGCTTCAAACCACTAGCGGAGGACTAAACGATGTTCGAAAGTTTTACTTCGCCGTCTAAGCTTCGCCATAAAGGCATTATGGGGATGAACAAGCGTAACCACAGCTATATTGGCCGTTACAATGATCGTTCTAAATACCCACTTGTCGATGACAAGCTAAAGACCAAAATTATTGCACAGGCAGCAGGAGCAACAGTTCCTGCCCTGATCGGTGTCATTCATAACCAAGCTGAAGTTAAGACTATCCACAAAATGGTTGAGAACTGGCCTGGTTTTGTAATCAAACCTGCACAAGGTAGTGGCGGTAAAGGCATTCTGGTTGTTACGTCTCACAAAAACGGGGTATATACCAAACCCTCCGGCTCTACAATTGGTAGGGATGAGGTCGAGCGTCACATTAGTAATGCGCTTGCTGGCCTTTTCTCTCTTGGTGGTAAAAATGACGTTGCTGTGGTTGAAAACTTAATCAAGTTTGATGACTGTTTTGATGGCTTCAGTTATGAAGGCGTACCAGATGTTCGGATCATCGTATTTAAAGGTTATCCAGTTATGGCGATGATGCGCTGTTCTACAGCGGCTTCCGACGGCAAAGCAAACCTTCACCAAGGTGCCGTAGGAGTAGGCATTGACATCGCGACAGGTAAAGCCGTCAGAGCGGTGCAGTTCGATCATCCAGTGACTCATCACCCTGATACAGGTAAAGACCTTTCGACCCTTCAAGTACCGCATTGGGAGCGCTTGCTGGAGCTTGCGTCAAGTGCCTGGGAAATGACAGGTTTGGGATACATGGGTACGGATATGGTGCTGGATAAAGATGAAGGACCTATGGTTTTAGAGCTTAACGCTCGCCCTGGTCTGGCAATCCAAATCGCTAATGGTGCAGGCTTGCTTCCTCGTTTGAAACACATAGAGAGCCTTGGCACACCTGCTGAGTATCCAAAACCGATTGAACGCGTCGCTTACGCAGCAGAGCAGTTCGGTGTGAAGCCGTTGTTCTAACCCTCCGACCTAATGTTCGTTATTACTCGCCAGTAATTGTCATGATTACTGGCGTTTTTGTTCCCGCATCCAAAAACCTTGCACTTGCTCTCCTTATTAAACACATCCTTCTCATATATAAGTTGAATCAATGATCGAGCTAACAAAATCAACATAGATCGTTTCTTTTCTACTTTGCCTTTTGAGTATGATGAGAGCTCCCCTTACTCAACTTGAGAGGTTGGGAAATGCTAATAAAAGAAACAAATAATGATGAACCAGAGCTTGAAGAACAAGAGAGCTTAGACCAACACCTACAACGCTTGTCTGAGCTTTCTGTCCAAGCACTTGAAGAGCTTGCTGAAATGATCGAAGTCAGGGACGATATTCCAGAGGAATAAACGTCGCTTCCTCATTAAGTTCCGTTAATAAGCCGAGACTGCCGTCCTACAGTCTCGGCTTATCTTATGTATTTCGAAGCCTGCCTCGTAAACAGATACAAAAACGCCCGCATTCATTGCGGGCGTTTTGTTAGATTCGAAGTTTACGATTCAAACTCTTCAATCATCTCTTGTGCTTCGGTCTTAGGCTTATCCGTTTGACCAAAACCGCGCAGACCCACTACGTGTACGTGTTCGTGGTCTTTAAACACCTTACGCACCAGTTTGTAGGTCGTACCTTTCTCTGGGCTGATGTTTTCTGGTGCCGCGATAAGAAGCTGCATATCCAGACGGTCACACAATTCGAACAATGTCGCGATCGATTTCGCATCCAGACGCGCTGCTTCATCTAAGAACAGCAGACGACAAGGCACAATGTCTTTACTGCGCAGGCGGCGTGATTCTTCTTCCCAGCTTTGAACAACCATCAGTAGGATTGACTGACCAGTACCGATCGCCTCACCTGTTGATAGCGCGCCAGACTCAGCCTGTAGCCAACCATCTGTACCACGGTTCACTTCTACACTTAGCTCTAGGTAGTTACGGTAATCCAGTAGCTCTTCACCCAAAACCTGAGGAGAACGTTGACCCATATCGATATGTGGGTTCACACGTTGGAACAGCTTCGCCATTGCTTCGGAGAAAGTAAAGCGAGTCGATTCAAACAGGTCTTTGTGCTGCTCTTGTTGTGTCGCTAGACCGTTCAGTAGCACTTCGTGACTTTCGCGGATCTTCACGTTTAGACGTACGCCCTTCACCTGACCAAACGAAATGTTCGACAAGCCTTGATTCAGCATACGAATACGGTTTTGCTCACGCTGAATCGTCTTCTTGATGATGCTCGCTACCGACTCAGAGCTGATCGCTAGACGGTTTTCACGTTGCGTTAGCTCTTCCGTTAGACGCGCCAGCTCGACTTCCATCTCTTCGATTGCTTCAACTGGGTCATCAGTACGGATGATATCCTGACGAATACGCTCACGAAGGTGTTGGTATACAGCAATATAGAACAGAACTTTACGCTCTGGGCGAGCGTTGTCTTCTGATAGACGCAGCGCATCACGCAGGTCGTCATTGTTCGCAACCGCTAGACGCAGCGCACCCAGTGATTTATCCGACATCGAACGCAGTTCATCCGCTGACATGTAAGCCAGTTCACGCTTGTGTAGACGACGTTCAACATCGTTCTCGCGCGCCAGACGAAGTACAGAGCACCAGCCAGCTTTCGCTGCAACCACAAAGGTACGTAGCTCAACGTATTCTTTCTGAACTTTCTTCAGACGTTTCGCCAAGCCTTTCATCTCTAGTTCAGTAGAGGTGATTGTGCGCTCGTATTCGCTCTTACGGCTACGAGACGTGTGTAGACGCTCATGCAATTCATCACGACGACGCATTGCACGTTCTTCAGCACCTTCGTCCGCGTTCACGCCAAACTCTTGAAGTTCTTGTTTGAACTCTTGAACCGTTTCCAGTTTCGCTTGGTGTGAACTCTTCAATGACGCCAATACTTGGTTGTATTGGTTCATTTGGCCTTGCGACTGTTTCAACTCTTCACGAGAGCGTGTACGCATTTGTTCAGCTTGAACCAGTTTTGCTTTTAGCTGCTCGCTCAGTTCGCTGCTCTTGTTCAGTAGGTCTACTGAATCTGAGTAAGCGAAGTAGTGGCGACGCTCAACGAGATCTGAGAGTGCAAAGATTTGCTTCTTAAGATCTTGTAGCTGTTCGTCTGCCGCTTTGTATTCTGCTTCTAGCGCGTCGAATTGCTCTGGGTCAGCATCAAGCGCAGACGCAATATTCTCTAATTGCGCGACGGCTTTTGCATGGTTGCTTAAGAAGTTCTTCGCCTCTGCAAGCTGAGCGATTTTCTCTTCTAGCTCATCAAAACGCGCTTGCAATGACTCATCTTCAACAAGCACCATGTGTGACGCTAGCTTGTCCAGAGAAGACAACGCTTGCTTGCTGGTTTGAAGCTGAGAACGTTGTTGTTGCTCTTTCGCATCCAGATCCGCCAACACGCGAGCAATTTGGTTACGCTTATCACGAATAGTTGCCAGTGCTTGTTCTGGATCGGCGTCAAAAGCAACCTGAATGTGGTTAGACACAAATAGGTTAAACGCTTGGTACAAGCGCTGCATTTTCTGAGAATCAAACGCCGCTTTTGCGTGTTTCTCTACCACTTCTTCTCGTTCGTTACGCAGCAACTCTAGACGCTGCTCACGTGCCGCACGGCCAAACAATGGGATCTCAGGCAAGCGAGAGTAACGCATTTGGCGATCGTTCATACGAACGCAAACCGCGCCCTCTAACTCTTCTGCATCGAACGAGCTGTCATCAAAGGCATCGATGTCACCTTCAATGATGTACAAGTCTTCTGGACAGTCGTCTAGCTCTACCAGTTTCTCTTCGATGCCTGACAAGTCAGAAACAACGATAGCGTGACGAGCCGGACCGTACATCGCACTGAAATAAGGCGCGTCATCAATCGTGATGTCATCGTAGATCTCAGACAGCAATACACCGCCCAGCGTATCTGCCAAACCTTTCAGGCGAGGGTCATTTGAACCACCAGGAGAAGCAAGACGCTCAATCTCAGAGTCTAGCTGGCTACGGCGCTCAGCAAGCTTATCTTTAGCTAAAGACAGCTCCCTTTCTTGTTCAAGGACAACTTGCATGTGGTTCATTACCGCATGGCGATCCTCAAGCTCTTCACCGCTCTGCTCTCTCAGTTTCTCTAGCGCATCGTTCGCCGCGATCCAAGCTGGTGCTATTGCTTCAAGCTTACTGATTTCTGCCACCGCGTTTTGCTCTAGACGGCGCTGTTCACCACGCTGATCACGAACTTCTTCTTGAGCTATCTCTAGTGATTCGATTTGCGTCGCATGACGTTCACGTTCTTGTTCAAACGTAACCTCATCGGTTAGTTCAACGTGATATTGCTTTTTGTATTCAGCAACCAGTTCACGTGCTTGACGCTGCTGGTTAAGGCTGCGTTCGAGATCACGGTGTTGTGCTCGCCATTGCTGTTCGTTTTGTGCGATTTGTTGTGACTCACGCGCTTTCGCGATTGCAGTTTTCGCATGTTCAGACGCGTCTTTGCGCTCAACTTGACCAACGATGCTTTGTACCAGTTTAAGCGCGGTTTCAAACTGCTCTGCCGCTGCAGAGGACATGTCCAGTTTGTGCTTAACCGATAGCAACGCATTGGTGTGTTCTGATTCTTTGCTCTTAAGCTCAGAGACAAGCGCTTGAGCCGATTCCGCCGTTAGGCTGTCATCGCCAAGTAGCTGCTTCGCTTTCTCCAGCGCTTGAACTGCTTGTTGATATTGAAGGGCGCGAGTTTGCTGAACGTCAAGAGCTTGCTGGTAATCAGCAAGTTGCGTCTTAAGGCTATCCACCTCTTCTTCTGCAACGGTAGCTTGCTCTTCAGCCATCATCACGCGTTCTTGCGCTTCTTCCACTACCATCATTTGTTCTTCAAGACGCTCGCTCAGCTCTTCAAGATCTTCTTGGTAGCGTTCGATCTTCTCTTGCTGACGCAGCGCGTTTTGCACCAGTTGCAAGTGATCAGAAGCCGCTTGGTAGTCTTGCTCTAAAGAAGATTCTGATTCGATCAGCAGTTCCAGCTCTTCTTGAACGCGATTAAGCAGATTGTTTTGCTCAATCAAGGTCTCGCGAGAACCAAATAACTCTGAACGCAAAGACAATGTCTGTTCTAGTTTTTTACGACGCTCGTTAGCATGGCGCATATAGTCCGCTGCCACGTAGTTAGTCGACTCTGTGATCAAGTGTTTGAACAAGTCACGGTCTGCTTGCGTAGTTTTGATCGCTTCTAGCGTCATGCGGTTTTCACGCAGCGCCGATTCCATATCTTGGAACGCTTTCTTCACGCCGCCGTTTTGTGGCAGAAGGTAGTCACGTAGCGAACGGGTAATCGCACTTGAGATACCACCGTAAAGCGATGCTTCGATCAGGCGGTAGAATTTAGAACGGTCACCAGAGTTACGCAGTTTCTTCGGAATCACACCGAATTCAAACATTTGTGCGTGGTAATCCACGATAGAAGAGAAGGCTTTAAATTGAACGCCTTCAAATTCTGCGATTGATTCTTTTACTTCATTGATTTGACGTACACGAGCTTGAGTCGCAGATACGCTTTCAACCAAGATATCTGTTGGTTTCACATGGCTTGGAAGACCTTGGATAACAAACGGTTTGATGTCTACTTTCTTATCACGACCTGCAACTTGCTGCAGTTTTACTGCGAACAATAGGCGTTGGTTACGTGAGTTAACCACGTCAAGCGCCGCATAACACGCGCCCGGCTGTAGCTTACCGTACAGACCTTTGTCGCGAGACGATTGGCTGCTGCCTGCTTCTGTCGTGTTACGGAAGTGCAGCAGCGTTTGGTCAGGAATCAATGCGGTGATGAACGCCGCCATTGTGGTTGATTTACCTGCACCGTTACCACCTGATAGCGTGGTGACCAGACCATCGATGTCAAACGTACGGGCAAAGAAGCCGTTCCAGTTGACCATGGTCAGCGATTGGTATTTACCGCGTTCAATCATGCTCATGCTTCACCCTCTTCTGTTGTTTCTTCTTGGGCTTGGTCGTCTTGATCTTCTTCAGACAATAAGCTGCCTTGGCTTGGCTCTTTGGTGTGCACTACCGCTTCACCATCACGGATCAGACGCAGCTGCGCTTCACGCATGTCATCGCCAATACGTACATCGGCACCAAAGCGGAATACCGCTTCACTGATGCTGAACTTACCGGTTTCACCGATGTTGATGATCATGCCTAGGCGACGCAGACGACGAAGTGACGTACGTACTTTTTCAAACAGCTTTTCTTTATCAAGGTCAGAACCGGTAGCACGGTTCGTCACTAGCTTCATCAGCTTATTTTCATCTGCTAGAGCAAGCAGTTCGTCGTACAGCTCTTGGTTAGTGAAGATGCCTTCGTGCGCAAGACGCTCTGGGCTTAGGTAAAGGAAACACAGTACCTTACCCACCAGCATATCCAGTTCAGAAAGAACACTACGGCCAATCAGAGACGTTGAACGAGGACGAAGATAGAAGAAACCTTCTGGCGCTTTCACCAATTCGGTGTTGTAGCGTTGGTAGAAAGAAGAAAGCTCAAGTTCGAAATCCGACAGCAACGCGTGGTTGTCTAGATCTTCACTTGAGATATGACGCCCTGCTCGAAGCATGCTGTCTAGCGCTGGGAACAGAGGGTTAGAAATTGCTTTTGCCAGATTCTCTGACATGTATTCATTAGTATCGGTCGATGACATTCGCTTGTACCTTTGCCCCAAATTCGTTGATTGCTTTCCAGTCTGGTTGAATCGCTTGGTAATCCGATTCTGAATACCCTAGACGTACAGCTTGATCGACGATAATGCGAGCTAAATCAAAATGATGAGTGTAAGGGTGCTGTGCAAGGTAATCTCGCAGTACCACACTCAAATCGATTGGTGTGCCTTGATCTTTATGCGCTTTCAGCATGTCACCAATTCGCTCTGCCAACTCATCATTGACTTGTTGAAACTCTTCGTATTCTACTTCCATCGGAACTTGACCCGTGACCTCGTCATCACGCAGTACTAGGGCCTCATCACGAAGGTCGGAAAGCCTCTCCGCATCTGCATAAGTCAGATACCAAGGCGCATCGAAGTAATCTTTGACGGATTGACGCAGACGCGAGCTAAACGCACGATTCTTATCCATATCGATTGCAGTACGGATAAACTTGTGCACGTGTCGGTCGTAACCAATCCAAAGGTCGATAGCTTGCTGGCCCCAGCTTGTGATTCGGTCCAGCTTCATTTGCAGACCAAACAAGGCTTCTTCGATAAACTCCAGCTCAGGGTCACCGTAAACAATTTCTTGAATATCGAGGATCTGAGTTTGCAGTTCATCACTGGCGGCTTGCAGCGTATCTTGAAGTTCACGCAACGTGCTTGATGTTTCTGACAGTAGCGCTTCACAGTTGTTGATCGCTTCACGCCAGTCTTTGTTAAGCAGATCAGCAATCTGTTGTTTAACAGACTGTTGCTGCTCATCCATCACACGTTGGTTAAGGTCGATTTGATCGAAGATCTCGCCTACAGAATATTTCAAAATTCCGTAAACGTTTTTCTTCCAGTGGCCCGGAGTGCCACCCTTTTGTGCAGCTTCAATCGCTTTTGCCATTTCATCCGCTACCATCGATAGCTGGATAGAAAGACGCAGTTTCGAGAACTCGCGATGACGCACGTAGTAGTCGGTAATTCCTATCGCTAATGGCGACAAGCGGTAAATGCTCGCTCCGTCAGTAATCTCACTGACAAAACGGCTCATAAGACGCTGCTTAACCATCTCGTTGATGGCATTGTTCGCACGGAAAGCCGAAGCTTCGCCGGTCTCATCAAAAAGTCGAGTGACGATGGCAAATGCGTCGTGCAATTCACCTTCACCCAATTCTTCATCGAACCTTTCATTACTTAGTACAGCGATAGCAATCAAAAATGCCAATCGCTCAGTGGTCAGGTTCAACGAGAAATCGTGCTGCTTAACCCAGCCAACCAACTCATCGATTGGTTGCTCTGCAGCATTGAGAGTCATCTCACTCATCGTTATTCCTGTTTATCGTTCTTCTTAGCCCACACGTGTATGTAGCGGCCTAATGAGAGGTATGGCTCTTGTCGACAAAGTTGTTTTTCTAGCGCCAACACATCTTCAAACTCGTAATCGCCCATGTATTGCATATTGCCTATGTAATCACTGAAGGAACGAATACCAGATTTGCCACAAATACTAAAACCAGAATCTTCTATCCATTGATAGACCTCTTCGGGTTTTAGGCCTTTCTGTGGCTGTAGTTTAAATCTTTTCCGGTGAGGCATGCCGTCTAAAATATGAGGAATGTTGCCACAAACCACATTTTTATAGACTAAACCGTGGTGGTTGTAGAACATGACTGATGCGATGCCTCCCGGTTTTACTTGCTCTAGAACTGTTTCAAGTGCGGCCTTAGGATCAACCAGCCACTCCATCACAGCGTGGAACATAACCAGATCGACCTGTACATCCATATGTTCACCGATGGATTGGACAGGCGAATGAATCAGGCGATACTGCTCAAGCAAACCGTTTTTTTCAATATCCTGCTTAGCCAACTGCAGCATTTCCGAAGATAGATCACATAAAGCGATTCGATGTCCGAGCTTAGCAAGCTTTTGCGACATTTGTGCCAAACCACCACCAGCGTCTAACACTTCTAGGGGTTGCTGGTCAGCATCTAATTCACTTAGAATCTGTAGAAAATCTTCCCACACAATGATTTGGCGGATCTCCCCTTTATCGGAGCCGTAAATATTTTTTGCAAATTTGTGGGCGATATCGTCGAAATTGCGGTCTTCTGTCACTTCTGCTGAGTTATCATAACGGATTGTGCCGCTATTCTGGCACAAGGAAAGCAGGAATAAAGAGGGATACCCTCATTTTTATTATCAATTGATGTTTTTTCGGACTATTTATGTATGTTTGAGCTGAAAAAAGTAGTGTCAGCCATGCTTATGCCCCTTCCGGCATTGCTGCTGATAGGCTTGTTGGGTCTTGCTCTCATTAGTTTTACTACAAAACGTAAAACTGGCTGCTTCGTTGTTCTATTCTCTTTTGTTGGCATTTTTCTTGTTGCCTTCCAACCTGTTTCAACCAAGCTTCTTATGCCGTTAGAGCGAGAGCATAAAGCCTTTTTGCCAGTTTCTGGCACCATCGACTACGTGATGGTTTTAGGGAATGGTCATGTTATCGATGACGAAATTCCACCCACCTCGCAGTTAAGCCGTGCAGCATTAATGCGCTTAACTGAGGGCATTCGTATTTTAAGAATGTATCCAGGCGCGAAATTAATCTTATCCGGCTATGCTGGCGGATCTGAAATTAGCCACGCGCGAATGATGGCGAACGTTGCCCTTGCGTTGGGAGTCGCGAAATCCGATATCATTTTATTAGAAGATGCGAAAGATACGTGGGAAGAGGCGCGTCAAGCGGCTGCATTCGTCCAACAAAAGGAGATTGTGTTAGTCACTTCTGCGAGTCACATGAGCCGTGCATTGTATGAGTTCAACGCAGCAGGCATTAAACCAATCCCAGCCCCGACCAACTTCTTAGCTATTAGCGAGATAAGTCAACCTTGGGATAAATACTCACCTAAAGCGCGTTACTTAGAACAAACAGAGCTTTATTGGCATGAGTACTTGGGCAGTATTTGGCAAAGGTTGCGTGATACTGTCGGCCAAACACCAATGGTTGAAGCAAACTAGTATTATCTTGAAGCCACAAAAAAGGAGAGCCGAAGCTCTCCTTTTTCTTTTTACGATTGAGTTATGTTCAAACTAGTCACCAGCAAACATATAGCCCTCGCCGTGTACCGTTACAAAAATCTGTGGGTTCTTAGGATCGAACTCCATTTTTGCGCGCATACGTCGAATAAGAACATCAATGGTGCGGTCATTCGGCGCATCCACTCGATGGCTGATCATGTTCAAAATACGCTCACGACTTAACACCTGGTTAGGGTAAGACGATAATGCCACCAAAAGTTCATACTCTGCTTTAGTTAGTTTTACTGGCTCACCGTTGCGGCTAAGTGCGCGACGTTGAATGTCGAATGTCCACTCCCCAAAGCGCACAATGTGCTCTTCACTGGTTTCATTCGCTTTCGAGCTGCCACTGCGCGCTGCTGAAATACGCCACAGCAAGTTTTTAACGCGAACTAACAGCTCTCTCAGTTCAAAAGGTTTTGTCACATAATCGTCAGCACCCATTTCTAGGCCTACGATTTTATCAATGCTATCCGTGCGTCCTGTTACTAATATGATACCAATATCCGATTGGCTACGTAACTCACGAGTAAGCATCAGGCCGTCTTCACCAGGCAGGTTAATATCCAGCATGATCAGGTCTACATCGCCCGCTTGCAAAACTTCACGCATTTCTGCGCCACTCTCTGCTTCGCTGACTTGGTAGCCCTCATTTTGGAAATACCCCGCAAGCTTACTACGAGTTACAACATCATCTTCTACGACTAATACGTGATAGCTCATTTACACCACTTTTCTGTCTTCTTATTATCCAAGACGTATTCTATTCATAACTAGTAACATTTCTAGTCATAGATACATTAAAACGCAAGATTTAGCGTTTTTATTGATTCAAAACAAGCTTGCCCATTGCTATTAATAAACGGTCATTTTTGACCATAAAACATAACAATTATAGTTACTGCTATTCATTTTAATTGATTACACTTAGGGGATATCCCTAATTGACTTTGTGATGCATGACTTGAAGCATCATTCAGGAGCCCAAAATGCAAGAAGTGAAAGCTTTTAATGAAAAACGCGCTGAAATTTACTGGTGGTTTTCGAGCTTGTTCGCAAAAGAACTAACAGAGAAAGAATTGGAAGCCTATCACAGTGTTGAAATTCGCAGTTTTCTCGCAGGTTTAGGTGAAAATGAGTCGCTAAAACCAGCCGTTGATAGCCTAGTTGATGCGCTGAATCGGTTACAAGATCGTGAAGATGCACAACTAGAGCTTGCAGCTGACTTTTGTGAACTGTTTTTGAAGACAGAAAAATACGGCGCTCTTCCTTACGCATCCATGTACATTGGTGAATCAGGTTTACTGAATGACAAGCCAGCTGAGGAAATGGAAAAGTTGATGGCTGAATTTGGCGTTCAAGTAGACGAAAACCTAAAGGAACCTGCGGATCACTTAGCCGTTGAGCTCGACTTTCTCGGGAACATGATTATCCGCTCAAACGAGCTTGAACAAGAAAAACACATGGAAGAAGCCTTCGTTAAACAAAACAACTTTATCCAGCAACAATTGATGTCTTGGTTACCTCAATTTTCAGACAAATGTAAAAAATTCGACGAATTTGGATTTTACTCGAGTGTCGCGAAACTATTAGTTGCATTTTGTAAGCTAGACAGCGCCTACCTTCTTGGTGAATAATTGCCGCCTATTTTTAGGGAGCCTGCCTATCGGGCTTCCTGTATGCCTGAAAGTGACCGATTGTAAGTAACTTGGGTATAATATTCGTTTGCCTTAACTTAGCGCAAAGACGCTTGGTTATTTAGCAGTCAAAATGTGACTTCAAATACACAAATCTCTTGCTGAAAACATTGCTAGTCAGTCCACATAGGGCTAAAATGTGAGCGCAAACGATTAAATATGATTTATATGTAAACCGCTGAAATATAGCGGTTTTTGTGTTTTCTTAACAGGTTGATGGCAATTTCTCATCAGATAGAAAAAAGATAAAATTCATCGACCGATGCTGCTACGCACCCTTTTGTCGCACTTGGATCAACCGCTGCCGAGACACTTAGCGCCAATTTTAGATTGCTAGGTGTGAAACCATTAGAGCATCAGGTACATCCAATACGACATATTTCAGTAGCTCGATACAGGACACCATTTATGGCCACGATAAAAGACGTTGCTCGCTTAGCCGGCGTTTCCACTACGACAGTTTCGCACGTTATCAATAAAACGCGTTTCGTTGCAGAAGCAACGCAAGAAAAAGTAATGAAAGCCGTTGACGAGCTAAATTACGCGCCAAGTGCCGTTGCACGCAGCCTAAAATGCAACTCAACTCGTACGATTGGCATGTTAGTAACTCAATCAACTAACCTATTTTTCTCAGAAGTGATTGATGGCGTTGAGAGCTACTGTTACCGCCAAGGCTATACTCTGATTTTATGTAACACAGGCGGGATTTACGAAAAACAACGCGATTACATTCGTATGCTGGCTGAAAAGCGCGTTGATGGCATCCTAGTGATGTGTTCTGACTTAACCGAAGAACTAAAAGAGATGCTTGACCGTCATGCGGACATTCCTAAAGTGGTCATGGATTGGGGCCCAGAGAGCTCACAAGCAGACAAGATCATGGATAACTCAGAAGAAGGTGGCTACATTGCAACCAAACATCTGATTGACAATGGCCATACGGATATCGCTTGTCTAAGCGGTCATTTTGAAAAGCTTGCTTGCCAAGAGCGCATTGCAGGTTTCCGTCGCGCAATGAGCGAAGCGAACCTAGCTGTAAATGAAGACTGGATCCTTGAAGGTAACTTTGAATGTGATACGGCCGTATTAGTTGCAGATAAAATTACCGCAATGGACAAGCGCCCGACGGCGGTATTCTGTTTTAACGACACAATGGCTCTAGGCCTAATGAGCCGCTTGCAACAAAACGGGATCAAAATTCCTGAAGATATTTCAGTGATCGGCTACGACAACATCGAGCTTGCGGAATACTTCTCTCCACCGCTAACGACTATCCACCAACCTAAACGTCGTGTTGGTAAAAATGCATTCGAAATTCTACTTGAGCGTATCAAAGATAAAGAACACGAAAAACGAATTTTCGAAATGCAACCTGAGCTTGTAATTCGAAATACTGTGAAAAAAATGAACTAAATTTCACTGTATTTAACCGTGTTAAATAAGCGCTCTACAGGGGCGCTTATTTTTTTGGGAAAATTAAGCATTCTCTAATACTTCACACCGCTCTAATAACAATTGACTAACGTTAACTCCCTGTTTTATATAAATGTAATATATATTAAGAACTCCTTTTCAAAGGCCAATTTGCACCTTTCCATATGCAAAATAGAGCATTCAATCTATCATTTTTATTGAACCAAAATCACACTTTTAACGCTAAACCGTGATGTTAATTCAATATAAGAAGTATGCTCATTGTGTCACGCACAGGGCAAACCATTCGAAAGAGTGGGACGCAAAGCCTCCGGCCTGAACCATATTGCGATATGGAAGGTAGCGGGGTTACCGATGGCAAGTGTGTAAGCAATGACTTTACTCTGTAATGACATTGTTTTTACGCATGTTTGCTACTCTCTCGGACCTGACTTTTGGTGGCGTAATATTAATTACACCGAGATAACAAAACATGGATAAACCGATACTCAAAGACTCTATGAAGCTATTTGAGGCACTTGGTAATATCAAGTCGCGCTCAATGTTTGGTGGCTTCGGACTATTCGCTGATGAAACAATGTTTGCACTAGTGGTAAATAATCAGCTTCATATCAGAGCAGACCAAAAAACTTCATCTGACTTCGAGAAACAAGGGCTAAAGCCTTACGTTTATAAAAAACGTGGCTTTCCAGTCGTTACAAAGTACTACGCTATTTCCAGCGATTTATGGGAATCAAGCGAACGCTTAATCGAAGTAGCGAATCAATCATTGAAAAAGGCAAAGCTTGAGAAAGAACAGCAAGCAAGTACAAAGCCTAACCGTTTGAAAGATTTGCCTAACTTACGACTGGCTACCGAGCGCATGCTAAAAAAAGCCGGCATCGAATCCGTAGAGAAGCTTGAAGAGGAAGGTGCGCTTAACGCCTATAAAGCGATAAGAGATACGCACTCTGCAACCGTCAACATTGAGTTGCTATGGGCACTAGAAGGTGCTATCAACGGCACTCATTGGAGTGTGGTACCTCAAGCTCGCCGAGATGAGTTGATGAACGGCCTCCAATAAAAGTCGGCCTAAAAGCTATCTTGTAAAACCGCAGTCTAATCTGCGGTTTTTTTGTGAAATTTTTTCGGTTTTCCTACTGTCTTATTACATATATCCCAAATTGGAATCAAAATTATGAATAAGAAACTGATTTTAGGTCTCATCCTACTAGCGGCTATCGTCTTTTTAGGTATTAACTTTGGCCAGTATTTAACCTTAGAGAATGCAAAAGCCCAACAAGAAGCACTAACTACATACATCGATCAGAATTTTGTATTCTCGGCTGCGATTTACTTTTTTACCTACATTGCAATTACCGCTTTTTCTATCCCAGGAGCGGCAGTAGTCACCTTACTTGGTGCAGCCTTATTTGGTTTTTGGACAAGCTTGCTGCTGGTTTCTTTCGCTAGCACTATGGGGGCAACACTGGCCTTCTTGAGCAGCCGATACTTATTGCGTGACTGGGTACAAAACAAATTCGGAAATAAACTCAACGCAATTAATCAAGGTGTCGAAAAAGACGGAGCTTTTTATCTATTTTCCTTGCGTCTAATCCCTGTATTCCCTTTCTTTCTAATCAACTTACTGATGGGCTTAACGCCGATGTCTGTAGGTAGATTTTATCTCACTAGCCAAATAGGTATGCTGCCAGGCACAGCCGTATATCTGAATGCAGGTACTCAATTAGCAACAATTGAAAGCCTATCGGGCATTGTTTCACCCGCAGTATTAGCGTCTTTTGCGCTATTGGGACTATTTCCAATCATCACTAAATGGGTTATGAATAAAGTAAGGCCGACACCAAGTCAGCAAAACTCGTAATTGGTGAAGTGGGTATTTTGATGAAAATATTTATCGCTAAAAACCCAGCAGAAGCACACATTGTATGTGAGCTGCTTAAAGTGGAACAAATTTACTGTGAAGTTCGTGGAGAAGGTATTTTCGGCTTAAAAGGAGAACTGCCGTTTGGTGATGATACCGATCCTTATGTGTGGCTTTTTGACACTGCACAAAAGATGAAAGCTGAAGAAATAGTAAAAGCATATCGAAAACAATCCGATAGGCATGAGTATCAAGATTGGCAATGCCCAAAATGTCATGAAATAAACGAAGGGCAATTTGGTGCATGTTGGCAATGTGGATATCAACTAGGAGAGCTATAGCGGCTCTCCTATTCAGTGGATGCACTCAGTTTTAAGCACATACAGCTTGCTGTTTAATAAACTCGATGGAGTGTTGATTGAAGTCTTCTGGACGCTCTACATTGCATACATGACCACAATTCGGGATTTCTCGTAGAATGCTGAGCTTATGTGCTGCAACCATTTCTTTGACAGGTTTAATAAACATGTAATCCCTGTCGCCCATTAAGTAAAGAGTCGGAATGGGTAACTCTCGATCTTTAAAATATTTCATTAACGGATTTACATCAGCGGCAAGAATAAACCAACGTTTAAATTCTTTTTGGCAAAGCTTCTTGGCTTCGCGAATAAAAAGGTGGCGAGATTCTCGTTGGCTTCTTTGAGGCATAACAATATAAGCGAACAGTTTGTAGAGCCACATGTACGGTAGGATATGCTTACAAAAATTACCTAATTTCACCAATATCTGAGAACGAGTGTTAAGCCTTGTGACAGCACCGCCGAGCACCATCGAACGTACGCGCTCTGATGACAATTCAGCAAGGTTTCGAACAATAATAGTACCAAGCGACATACCGACAAAATGAGCGGATTGGATCTTTAAATGGTCCAATACTTTCAAAATATCTTGGGTAACTTCCGTAAAGGTATAACGGCTAGCAATGAGCTCTTTAAGTAACTGATTTGACTTTCCATGACCTCTTAAATCGATCAGCAATAAGTTAAAGTGTTGCTTGTAAGCTTTAATTTGCTTGAACCAGATAGAAGAGCTACCACCAGCACCGTGCACAAATACAACCCACTCATTACTAGTAGGGTGCAAATAGGTTTTATGAAAAAGTAGCGGCTGGGTCATATTGAGTATCAAAAAGATCGTGCTATTGAGTAAAAAGCCATCCTACCACACTCCCCTTACTCAAGATAATAAAGGCACCTCATTCGGTGCCTTTCGTTACAATTTTAAGTCAAACTAACGCTGAGTGGTAAAGCTGCAAATAAGATTCTGCGGCCTTTTGCCAACAAAAGTCTTGTTGCATCGCGTGCAACTGTACTTTATTCACTTCAGGCTCGTTTTGAGCGTAGAGCAACAGTGCCCTTAGCATCGTTAACAACAATGCCTGCGGTGTCGGTTCGAAAAAAACAAACCCCGTTGCTTCAGATGGGTTTACATCATAATCGCTAACGCTGTCCTTTAAGCCACCAACACCGCGTACTATCGGTAATGTCCCATAAGCCATACTATAGATTTGGTTTAAGCCACATGGTTCAAACTCAGAAGGCATCAAGAAGAAATCAGAACCAGCTTCAACGATATGCGCAAGTTCATTGTCATACGCTTCTACAAAGGCAAATTTGCTAGAAAACTGCGCGGCAACCTCTCGTAACTGAGCGGCAAGAACAGGGTCTCCGGTCCCAACGACAACTAGCTGAACATCGTGCTTTAAAAAATCGGCCAAAGCAGGCAACAAGTAATGAACGCCTTTCTGCTGGGTCAACCGACAAACCATACCGAACATAGCTACATTTTTTTCGGGCAAATTTAGTCGTTGTTGTAATGCTTTTTTACAAGCTTTCTTCCCTTGCGACATACTTTGCTGGTCGGCGCAGTAATTAACCGGCAAGTAGGTATCAGTTTCCGGATTCCAAGCACTGTAATCACAACCATTCAAGATGCCGACTAAGTCCTGCGCGCGTTGCTGAAACTCCCAAGCCATGCCGTGACTGCCAAGCTCTGTTTTTAGTTCCTCTGCGTACGTAGGGCTAACCGCGTTTATCTTATCTGCATTCATTACACCAGCTTTAAGCATCGTAATATGCGTTGCACTCACCGCAGCATCGGGAACGTTTCTACAATGAAACTCTGGCAAACACTGCACGTCTTCATAACTAAATACGCCTTTAAAGACCGCATTGTGAATTGAAATGACGCTTTTAGTATGAGCAAAAAACGGATCATTGCCATACCTGTGCTTGAGCAAAAATGGAACAAGACCTGTGTGCCAATCGTTCGCGTGTATGATATTAGGTTGAAAGGCGAGCTTGGGTAACATGTCGAGACATGCTGCACTAAAAAACGCAAAGCGCTCGCCGTTATCAGTATACGCTTGGTTGTTCTCCGCATACATTGATGGTCGATTGAAATACGGCGGACAATCAATCAGGTAAACAGGATTTTGACCTAACATGAACCGCAAAACTCGATACTCCGTATGCGGCCATGATGTTAATTCTGTTTCTAATACAACTTCTGCGTCTGCGAGTTTATCAATACTGCTGTACGCAGGGATGGTAATTCTTACGTCTTGCTGTAGGTTTTGAAGGGCTTCCGGTAGTGCCTTGGCAACATCTGCCAAGCCACCACTTTTAATGAGGCCTTCAACCTCAGAAGCTACAAACAGAATAGATAAGTTGTTAGTAGCCAACTCGAGCTCCTTTCGGAATAACAACAATGCCCTCCTCAGACACGTGGAAGTGTTTTTTATCTTCTTGAAGATTCACACCAATCTGAGTACCAGGAGCAATATCGGCATCCTTGTCGACAATCACACGACGTAAAACACATCCTTCGCCAATTTTTACGTCACCAAGAAGTATACATTCGCTGATATCGCAAGCAGAAGCAATATTACTGCGAAAACCAAGCACCGACTTTTCGATTCTTGAGCCTCTAACATAGCTGCCATTACACACTAAACTATCGATTATCTGCACACGACCATTATCAGAGTCGGTAAATGTCGCAGGTGGCAATGGTGGGTAGTAGGTATGCAATGGCCATTTACGGTTGTACAGCGAAAATGGTGCATCTTTTTCTAGCAGATCCATATGCGCTTGCCAGTACGCATCAATAGTTCCGACATCACGCCAGTACACCTCTTCTTTTTCGCCACTGATTTTGTTGGTACTGAAGTCATACACGAACACATCACCTCTAGGGAACATCTTTGGAATGATGTCCTTTCCAAAATCATGTGATGAAGCTTCATTATCCGCATCTTCGACCAACTCTGAGAACAGTACCTGAGCTTCAAAAACATAGTTACCCATTGAAACTAAAGCGTAATCAGGGTCACCAGGAATCGACTTCGGATTTGCTGGTTTTTCTTCAAAGCCAATCATACGGCCTTCGCTATCCACTTCGATAACCCCAAATTGCGACGCCTCTTTTAGTGGCATGCGCAATGCAGATACCGTCAGAGAAGCCTGCTTTTCTGAGTGGAAGTTCAGCATTTGTTTGATATCCATCTTATAGATATGGTCAGAGCCAAAAATACAAACTTGCTCTGGTTCCTCTAACTCCATAAAACGCAGGTTTTGATAGATCGCGTCCGCCGTCCCTTCGTACCAACGTTTACCAGTACGCATTTGAGCGGGAATAGGATCGATAAAGCGGTCTGTAATGCCGTTGATGTTCCACCCCTTTTTTAAGTGATGGAATAAAGATTGAGATTTAAATTGGGTTAGGACGTAAATGCGCATCAGATCCGCATTAACAAAATTGTTTAGAGCAAAATCGATCAATCGATAACTACCACCAAACGGTACCGAAGGTTTACTGCGAGATTCCGTTAAAGGTCTCAAACGAGAGCCTTCACCGCCAGCAAGAATCATTCCCAAAACACCAGCCATTTGTTGTTCTCCATATCGTTATAGCTTGGATTTGGTACTCGCTTGAATGAGTCATACTCGGGGAGTCAAGCGAATACATTTAGCAACCGTCTCTGAGTTTCTGTGAACTCTTACAACACGGATAAAAAAGCTACGGCACTTCCAGTATGCAACGTCCACTCTTTCCTTATTTTTTGACGCAAACAATGCACACAGTTGCACTAATTTTTGTAATAAATTATCTAAGCGGGTTCTAAATTACAATTTTTAATACGCCATTCTGTGTACCATACAGCTCTTGCGTACTCAAGACGATATCTAGATCACACATGGAAAAGCAAACGATTACATTGTGAAAACAATTTACGAACGGATTCACTACACCGCCGATTTTTTAGCCCAATGTATAACAAATATGTGAATGCAAAATGAAAGTTACAACGAATATTTTTTACATAAAAAATACATCAGCGACTACGAAATATTGATGCAGGGATCTTCTTGCGTCAGCAAAACTCAGTCAAAGCAGCAAAGATCTATACGAACAACACAGTGGCCTTTACGCAAAAACAAAACGCAAAAAAGGCAGCGATATCGCTGCCTTTTTACATTACTTAGATCGTACGTTTTTATGCTTTCGCTTTTTTACGCTTATCAGTGACTTCCCACTTACCGTCAACAAAGAGCGCTGTCCAACCAGATGGTTTGCCATTCTCTTCCGAACGAACGTAGTTCTCTTTTGTTTTGCGACTAAAGCGTACGACTGCAGGACGACCATCAGGATCTTCTTGCGGTGCGGTCGCTAGGTATTTGAACTTCTCAGGTAAACGCTCTTCAAAACGTGCCAGTTCAGCAACCAAAGGAGCACGTGTCTCGCGCGATTTCGGGAAGTTGCTTGCCGCCATAAATAGACCTGAAGCACCATCACGAAGTACGAAATACGCATCTGAGTTTTCACATGGCAACTCGGGGAAATGAACAGGATCTTCTTTCGGGGGCGCGACTTCGCCATTCTTCAAGATCTTACGAGTGTTCTTACACGTTTCGCTCGTACAATCCATGTATTTACCAAAGCGACCGTTCTTAAGCACCATATCAGAGCCACATTTGTCACATTCAACAACTGGACCATCGTAGCCTTTTACTTTGAACTCGCCGTATTCAACAAGGTAGCCTTCACAATTCGGGTTATTACCACAAACATGCATCTTACGCTTGTCATCAATCAGGTATGCGTCCATCGCTGTTTCACAGATCGGACAACGCTTTTTAGCGCGCAGAGCTGCGGTTTCAACGTCTTCTTCTAGAACGTTAATAATACCTTCTTCGTCACCCAAGTTGATGGTTGTCTTACAACGCTCTTTTGGTGGTAACGCGTAACCTGAACAGCCTAAGAACACACCTGTCGAAGCAGTACGGATGCCCATTGGACGGCTACACGTCGGACACTCGATATCCGTCATGACGATGTGATTTAACTTCATACCGCCTTCTGACTCATCTAGCTCCGCTTTTTCAAGATCGCCAGTAAAATCAGCAAAGAAGTTGTCTAACACAGCTTTCCAGTTCACTTCACCTTCAGCGATTTGGTCCAATTTCTGTTCCATACGCGCAGTAAAGTCGTAGTTCATCAAATCGTTAAAGCTGTCATCAAGGCGGTCAGTAACAATTTCACCCATTTTTTCAGCGTAGAAACGGCGCTGATCAACTTTCACGTAGCCACGATCTTGAATCGTAGAAATGATCGATGCGTAAGTCGACGGACGACCAATGCCTCGTTTCTCCAGCTCTTTAACCAGTGCTGCTTCAGTGTAGCGCGCAGGTGGCTTTGTAAAGTGCTGTTTAGGGTCAAGTGACTCTAAGCTTAGCTTATCGCCAAGTTGTACCGCTGGAAGGATTGTATCTTCGTTTTTGCCCATTGGACGCTGTACACGAGTCCAGCCGTCAAATTTAAGGATACGGCCTTTCGCTTTAAGCGTGTATTCTGCCGCTTTTACGCTAATGGTTGTTGAATCGTATTCTGCTGGCGTCATTTGACACGCTACAAACTGATTCCAAATCAAAGCGTAAAGTTTGTGCGCATCAGCATCGACACCTTGCAGGTCTTCCGCCTTAACACCCACATTTGAAGGACGGATCGCTTCGTGCGCTTCCTGTGCTCCTTCTTTGCTACCGTACGTCAATGGTTTCGCTGGTAGGTACTTATCACCAAACTCAGAACCAATAAAGTCACGTACAGCGTCCACAGCCTCGGCACTTAGGTTAGTCGAGTCAGTACGCATATAAGTGATGTAACCGGCCTCATAGAGGCGCTGAGCTAGCATCATGGTCTTTTTCACGCCGTAGCCCAGACGTGTACTTGCTGCCTGTTGAAGCGTAGAGGTGATGTAAGGTGCTGAGGGCTTGCTCTTTGTAGGGCGGTCTTCACGCTTACATACTTCGTAACTTGCATTCTCAAGTACAGACATCGCTGCTTTGGTTTCTGCCTCATTAACTGGCTTAAACGCAGAACCGTCTTTCTGAGCAACAAGCAGTTTAAAGTCCGCTTTGTCTTTCGTTTTCGTATTCGCATGAATGTCCCAGAATTCTTCTGGTACAAACGCGTTAATCTCACGCTCGCGCTCAACTAACAGTTTCACCGCAACAGACTGCACGCGACCAGCAGATAAACCACGAGCCACTTTTTTCCAAAGTAAAGGTGAAACCATAAAACCAACGACACGGTCCATGAAGCGACGTGCTTGTTGGGCATTTACACCATCCATGTTCAGCTCGCCAGGTGTCTGGAAAGCTTGTTGGATCGCGTTTTTCGTAATTTCGTTAAAAACTACACGTTTGTATCGCTCTTCATCGCCACCGATGATCTCACGAAGGTGCCATGCGATTGCTTCTCCTTCGCGGTCCAAATCGGTTGCGAGATAAACGCAATCTGCGTCTTTGGCGAGTTTTTGTAGTTCGTTGACAACTTTTTCTTTGCCTGGAAGGATTTGGTAATTCGCTTCCCAGTCATGATATGGGTTAATCCCCATCTTTTTGATCAACGCTTTGCGGTCTTTCTCTTTTTTAACGCGCGCTTTCTCTTCCGGACTCATCCCTTTAGTTGAGATGGCTGCGGCTTTTTTCTCACCAGTGCTTTGACCGGCCGTAGGCAGATCACGCACATGACCAACACTAGACTTAACAATAAAGTCTTTACCAAGGTACTTATTTATCGTCTTTGCCTTGGCTGGTGACTCCACTATAACGAGTGATTTACCCATAACTGACTCTAACGTCCTTCATAATAATGCGGGTAGAAACCTTGTTTAAAGGCCACCCGCATAATGTTCTATTTCATTGCTTCTTTTTTTACTATTGTGCGAGATGAAAAGAAGATCAACTGCTTTTTTGAAATTCAGATCCGATTGGTTGACAATTCATCGTCTTTATACTTCAAAGAGACAGGGTTCTGAAAGGTATTGAGCGGCATATCTAAACAGGCAAACTTAGCATCCGCTAATCCAATGCAATAAATTTTGTTACCCATCACAAAATAGTTTGGTTCAATGCTCTGCCATCTTCCTCCGCATCATGCTTATACTCTAAAAATTGATCTGTTTAGTCTTACTGAACGATTGACTGAATTAATCATGCAAACCCATTTTAGTTGTAGGTATACTCAGCGTTCTTAACTGAATAGGATGGTAGAAAGAATATGTCTGATAGAACGTTTATCGAAGAGTTCGACCTTCTTTTGATCGCTAACCAAATCATCCAAGAGCACGATGATTACATCGAGGGGATGCGAGCAACAAGCGTAGAAGAAAAAGAAGGTGTTTTAGTTTTTAAAGGTGAATACTTCCTTGATGACAAAGGTTTACCAACTTCAAATACGACTGCAGTATTCAATATGTTCAAATACTTAGCGCATCACCTTTCTAAGGAATTTACGCTGGTTAAATAGTATTGGGAAACAAAAAAGCCAGAGTGTTATTCACTCTGGCTTTCCTGTTTTAGGTCAGAATATTTAGCAACTTAAAGCCTTAAGTTTGTCGAAGTAGTCAGGGAACGTTTTCGACGTACACTTTGGATCGTTAATCGTCACAGGCGTATCACTAAGTGCCACCAGCGAAAAACACATCGCCATACGATGATCATCGTAAGTATCAATCGCTGCATGCTTTAACTGAGAAACAGGTTTGACGATGATGTAGTCTTCCCCTTCTTCCACTTCCGCACCAACTTTACGTAACTCAGTCGCCATAGCTGACAAACGGTCTGTTTCTTTTACACGCCAGTTATAAACGTTACGAATAGCGGTAGTGCCTTCGGCAAATAACGCTGTTGTCGCGATGGTCATTGCAGCATCAGGGATATGGTTGTAATCCATATCAATGCCTTTTAATTGACCAACACGTGAAATTACGTAGTCATCACCCCATTCAATTTCTGCACCCATTTTTTCAAGCGCATCAGCAAATTGAATATCACCTTGAATGCTGTTTTTACCGATACCCGTTACTTTAACTTCTCCACCTTTGATGGCTGCCGCCGCCAAGAAGTAAGAAGCAGAAGACGCGTCACCTTCAACCAAGAAATCACCTGGAGCGATGTATTGCTGACCGGCTGGAATCACAAACTCTTGATAGTCGTTGTTGATCACATCGACCCCAAACTGCTTCATAATATGCAGGGTGATATCGATATAAGGCTTAGAAACCAAATCGCCTTCGATGTTGATGCGAATTTCACCTTCAGCCAATGGCGCAGACATTAAGAAAGCGGTCAAGAACTGACTTGAAATGGACCCATCGATAGAAACTGTACCTGCTTTTAGGCCAGTACCAATTATTTTGAGAGGTGGAAAGTTCTCGTTTTCCATGTACTCAACGTTCGCACCAGCATCTTTCAGTGCCGTGACAAGGTGACCAATTGGACGCTCTTTCATACGAGGTTCGCCCGTCAGTACATACTCCCCTTCTCCAAGACAAAGAGCCGCAGCTAATGGTCGCATCGCAGTGCCAGCATTGCCGAGAAATAACTCTACCGGCTCTGAGACAGAAAACGGACGCCCAAGGCCTTCAACGAGACATTCTGTTTTATCTTCGGAAAGTTGGTATTGAACGCCTAGTTTAGTCAGCGCATTCAGCATATGACGAATATCATCACTGTCGAGGAGATTAGTAAGGCGAGTTCTGCCTTTAGCAAGAGCAGCAAGTAAAAGAGCTCGATTAGAAACGCTTTTAGAGCCAGGAAGGTTCACTTCCCCTTGAATTTTATTGATAGGTTGTAACGTTAGGCTTTCCATTAAAAGTTGATAATCCTTTGTGCCCTCAACATACGATTTTTATGAGGGCTAAACAATTCTTCGTGAATTCAGACTACCCAAAAAAACACGACAAAACCAGAGTAAATCGGCGCTAATTTATGAATATCCTCAAGTAGCCTAAAGATACAGAATTAAAGGCATTGCCAGCGATGTAAATCAGAGCGAAAGAAGCACGGCGAAACAGCAAACTATTTCGACTTTATTTGACTATAAGCCAGCCCGACTGTACATGCCTGATTAGGCTTCGTTAGACTAAAACAACCTAGGGTTAATAAGTGATATCAACCCTGACTCCATCATCAAAATATAAAATACGAACTTCATCCCCTCGACTAAATAACATATTTTTATCAACATCTTGGATGACATTAATTAGCTTATCACCCTTCACTTTGATGAGTAGCTCAACTAACTTATATTCAACCGTGTATTGGTAATTACTTTGGTTTTGAGCAACTGCGGCACCAGCAAGCGCACCCACTGCCGTCGCGACTTCTCTTCCCGTACCGCCACCAAATTGATTACCGACTAAACCACCGATAGTGGCACCAAGTAGTGTCTTCCAACCGTTACTTTTCGATTGAACAACCTCTTGTTGAGTAATATAACGGACAGAGTCAATCTTCCCGTAAACTACTTCATTAACTGGCTTGGCAACATTTCTTTCATAGGCTGCGTTGGCGACAAGTGGTAAAAACAGTATGATCCCAAGCCATACTTTTACGATATTTCTTAACCAGGTCATCATAAACTCCTCTGACTCCAATGTTGGTAACGACTTCTTATGGCTATTTATTTAACTGAACTCGATGAAACGTTCAACTTTCCCTCACCCTATAAAGCACTCAGCGACCCCAATGGTTTGCTGGCTTTTGGTGGTGACTTAAACCCCATGAGAATCCTCAATGGTTACTATCAAGGCATTTTCCCTTGGTATGGTCCTGGTGAACCTATTTTATGGTGGAGCCCTTCTCCGCGCGCCGTGTTTGACCCATTACAGTTTAAGCCATCTAAAAGTCTCAAAAAATTTCAGCGTAAACATAACTATAAAGTAACACTCAATTTCGCGACAGAAGAAGTGATTAGACTATGTTCTTCAACACGCCCTGCAGAGGAAACATGGCTCAACGAGGAAATGCAAGCTTCCTACATTGAGTTAGCCAAACTTGGTCACTGTCACTCTGTAGAAGTATGGCATGACAACAACCTGATTGGCGGACTATATGGCATCTGCGTGGGCCAACTTTTTTGCGGAGAGTCGATGTTTAGTCTAAAAGATAACGCATCCAAAATTGCATTGTGGTACTTATGCAACCATTTGGCGTCAAAGCAAGGTCAATTAATCGATTGCCAAGTTATGAATTCTCACTTGGCATCACTTGGCGCATTTGAACTTGAGCGTGACGAATTTATGCAAAAACTACTATCTTTAAGAGAAAAGCAAACACTATTTGATGCCTATCAGCCCCAAGTTTTGCAGGATTCAGTATGAGTACGGATATACAACATATTCGAATAGGGTTGACGAATAATCACCCTTGTAGTTATTTGCCTGAACGGCAAGAGCGGGTTGCGGTGGCGCTTGATGAAAGGCTGCATACTGAAGAAAATTACCAGTTGCTCATGGCTAACGGTTTTCGTCGTAGCGGAGATACCATATATAAACCGCATTGCGAGCATTGCACCGCTTGCCAGCCAATTCGAGTCTCGATTCCAGACGTTAGACTATCAAAAAGTCAGAAGAGGCTGCTTAATAAAGCACAGTCTTTACGCTGGGAAATGAAACCTGAAATGGATGAGGAATGGTTTGAGCTTTACAGTCGGTACATCTGCAAACGGCATAAAAACGGCACTATGTACCCACCAAAGCGTGATGAGTTTGCTCGATTTGCTCAAACCAGCTGGCTGACAACGTCGTTTTTACACATTTACGATGAATCAGATCAATTGCTCGCCATTGCAGTGACAGATTTGATGCCACAATGCTCGAGTGCTTTTTATACTTTCTTTGACCCTGACTACGAGTTATCTCTTGGTACGTTAGCAGTGCTTTATCAAATTAAATACTGCCAAGAAAACAAACAACAGTGGCTATATTTGGGATATCAGATTGATGAGTGCCCAGCAATGAGCTACAAAACACGCTTTCAACGCCACCAAAGGCTAGTAAATCAGCGTTGGCGAGGGTAGAATACGCCTCAACTTTACATAATTACTATTTAGCGGCAGAATATAGCCCGCTAATATTGCCTAATTTCTAAAGAGGATTAAATGGCTAAAGAAGACGTAATCGAGATGCAAGGCACAGTCCTTGACACTCTACCAAACACTATGTTCCGTGTTGAACTTGAAAACGGTCACGTTGTGACTGCTCACATCTCTGGCAAGATGCGTAAGAACTACATCCGTATCCTAACGGGTGACAAAGTAACTGTAGAGATGACTCCATACGACCTGTCAAAAGGCCGCATCGTCTTCCGCGCTCGTTAATCTCTGATTTTCGGATGCAATAAAAAACGGAGCAAGCTGCTCCGTTTTTTATTGCACAATTTTTTCCGATTTAGTTCAGATAAAAAAGCGCACGATCTTCTCGTGCGCTTTTGCGTTTGTTACCGAATAACGATTAATGCATCGCTGTCTCTTTCTCACTTAAGTATTCAAACTCAAGCGTATCGTTGACCAGCGTTACTTTCACTGTACCGCCGTCAACTAAAGATCCAAACAACAGTTCGTTAGCTAAAGGCTTCTTAAGCTGTTCTTGGATAACACGCCCCATTGGGCGAGCCCCCATAGCTTTGTCATAACCTTTATGTGCTAACCAATGGCGAGCGTCTTGCGATACTTCCATTGAAACGCCTCTCGCATCAAGTTGCACTTGCAGTTCAACAATGAACTTATCAACCACTTGATGGATAACGCTTTCATCAAGGCTGTTAAACCAGATGATGTTATCAAGACGGTTACGGAACTCAGGAGTAAACACCTTCTTAATTTCCGCCATTGCATCGTGACTGTTGTCTTGTTGAATCAAACCAATTGATTTCTTCTCGGTTTCCGCCACACCTGCGTTAGTTGTCATAACAAGAATGACATTACGGAAGTCTGCTTTGCGACCATTGTTGTCCGTTAGCGTACCGTTATCCATGACTTGCAACAGCAGGTTAAAGATATCAGGGTGCGCTTTTTCAATCTCATCAAGTAATACGACTGAATGTGGGTGCTTAATAACAGCATCAGTTAGCAAACCACCTTGGTCATAACCGACATAACCAGGAGGCGCACCAATTAAGCGACTTACGGAGTGACGCTCACCATACTCAGACATATCAAAACGAAGTAGCTCGATACCTAGAAGCTTAGATAACTGCACTGTCACCTCTGTTTTACCAACCCCTGTTGGGCCTGCAAACAAAAATGAACCAACAGGTTTGTTGTCTACACCCAAACCTGCACGTGTCAGCTTGATCGCCTCGGACAATGCATCAATCGCATTATCTTGACCAAATACCAACATCTTCATTTTGCTATCTAAGTTTTTCAAAATGTCTTTATCTGAAGAAGAAACCGACTTCTCTGGAATTCGCGCCATTTTGGCAACCATTGATTCGATATCAGCCACTCCGACCGTTTTTTTACGACGGCTTGCAGGAGCAAGACGACTACGCGCACCAGCTTCATCAATGACATCAATGGCCTTATCTGGTAGATGGCGTTCATTAATGTATTTAGCCGACAGTTCTACCGCGGCACGCAGTGCTTTATTGGTATAACGTACTTCATGGTGAGCTTCGTACTTCGGCTTCAAGCCCATCAAGATTTTAGTTGTGTCATCTAATGAAGGCTCTACAACGTCTATCTTTTGGAAACGGCGAGACAACGCACGCTCTTTCTCGAAAATGTTGCTGTATTCTTGGTATGTCGTCGAACCAATACAACGCAACTTACCGCTACTCAAAAGAGGCTTAATAAGATTTGCTGCATCGACTTGACCACCAGATGCCGCGCCTGCACCGATGATGGTATGTATTTCATCGATGAACAAAATGGCATCTTCTTCTTTTTCAAGTTGTTTCAAAATCGCCTTGAAGCGCTTTTCAAAATCACCGCGATATTTGGTACCAGCGAGCAAAGAGCCAATATCTAGTGAATAAATCACGCTGTTTTGAATGACCTCAGGGACCTGCCCTTCGACAATTCGCCATGCAAGACCTTCCGCAATGGCTGTTTTACCAACCCCTGCCTCACCCACTAGTAGTGGATTATTCTTGCGGCGTCGACAAAGTACCTGAATAGTGCGCTCTAACTCTTTATCACGTCCAATGAGTGGGTCGATGTTTCCATCTTTAGCGACTTGATTAAGATTCGTCGCAAAGCTTTCTAGGCGTTCTTCAGAATTAGGCTCTTCAACACTTTCTGAGCTAAACGAGTCTGATGATGAATCCTCACCTGCACCTGATGCTTTAGTAATACCGTGGGAGATGAAGTTAACAATATCTAATCGGGAGATGTCATTTTTCTTCAGTAAGTAAGCGGCATGCGACTCTTGTTCACTGAAGATAGCAACAAGCACGTTGGCGCCTGTTACTTCATTACGACCAGACGACTGTACATGAAAGACGGCGCGTTGTAGTACACGTTGAAAACTCAAAGTCGGCTGCGTTTCACGCGTCTCATCACTATCTGGGATAAGAGGCGTAGTTTGATCGATGAAAATATCGAGTTCGTTGCGTAAAGCGTCAAGATCCGCCTTACAAGCTAGAAGGGCTTCCTTAGCTGCATCATTTTCCAACAATGCAAGTAGGAGGTGTTCGACAGTCATAAACTCGTGGCGTTTATCGCGCGCCCGAGCAAATGCACCGTTAAGGCTTGACTCTAGTTCTTTATTTAGCATAAGTACCTCCCGAAAAAACAACTGGGGTTGTTCGAGCAAGTCTTCTTTGTTTACGCTTGCTCCATAGTGCAAAGTAGCGGATGTTCATTTTCCCTTGCGTACATCGTAACTTGCGCTACTTTTGTTTCGGCAATTTCTGCGCTGTATGTGCCGCAGATTGCCTTTCCTTCATAGTGGACCTGAAGCATGATTTGAGTTGCTTTATCAATATCATGTGAGAAAAATCGCTCAAGCACCTCTATGACGAAATCCATAGGTGTATAGTCATCATTATTGAGTACGACATTGTACAGCTTAGGTGGCTGGACTTTCGTACTTTCTCGCTCCAGAAGATCAGAGTCCGGAGTGACCCATTCAAAATTTTTACTCATGGCAATCTAAAGATATCGTATCAAAGGGTTGATGTTTTCGACCTATAAAAACAATCTACCACAAGCATGCAGCGCGGTGTAGTGAGTTATGGCACCGAATTCGATCTTTGATCGATAAAAGTTGCTACCTAATATAGAGACTAATGCACGTCTTGATACGGCGCAAATAAAAGATGCTTGTCGATAAGTTACACATTTTTTCTTATAAAAGAACTTTCTATTTATTGCTTTCGGACTATTGCAAACCACCCCATCATCTTCTATCTGGATCACACTTCCTCATTGAGAATACGGTAATTATCACGAAAACTTCATTTTTTATTCAGTCAGAGGATTCTTCTCCCATAAGCAACACGGACAGTATGGCTTTTTCAGTATGAGCCACTTCATAGGCAAATTGACTAAACTTCTGCGTATATACGAAAAACTGTTTGCAAATTTGTTAATCTCAAAAGTGATTTGTTTTCAATTATGTTTCTGTTTGTTGCTCACTGCTATTGACTGTCGAAATTCATTGACTACAGTGGAAAGTGTCGATGCATAAATCATCATTTTGAAACCTCTCTTCTTTAAGTGGTTTGATGAATGTGACTTATCATTGATTTGACGTTTGTTGGCATTCGCTGACAATGGTAGTACCAAGTTAAAGGTATAACTTGGTTGCAGTAACAACATCAGTAAAAAATGCATGAGGGATGTAAAGCATGGCTACAGGTACAGTAAAGTGGTTTAACAATGCCAAAGGATTTGGGTTTATTTGTTCAGATGAAGAAGAGGGAGATATCTTTGCCCACTACTCAACTATCCAGATGGACGGTTATCGTACACTGAAAGCAGGCCAACAAGTCTCTTACGAGATTGAAAAAGGTCCCAAAGGCTGTCACGCGAGTAGCGTCGTGCCTCTTGAAGGCCAAGCCAAATAATTAGAGCGCTGTCGAAATATAAAAATATTGCTCTCGAAACGCCACGTTGATGTTTTGAAGAGAAAAATAAACCCGCCAAGATAGCGGGTTTCTTACTATTTAGAGCACGTGTTACAAAAGGAACACTTACAACGCACTTACAGGATAGGAAACACGCCGAAAACGACGTGTTTTTACACTAACTTACTTGTTAATGATTGCGTTAAAGGTTTCGCTTGGACGCATCAATTTAGAAACCAATGCATCGTCTAATAAGTAGTATCCTCCTAGCTCACCTTTCACGCCTTGCGCATTATTTAGCTCAGCAACGATCGTTTCTTCCTGCTCTGACAGCGCTTTTGCAATTGGTGCAAATTCAGCAGCAAGATCCGCATCATCCGTTTGCTCTGAAAGCGCTTTCGCCCAGTAAAGTGCAAGATAGAAGTGGCTTCCACGGTTATCTAGCTCACCCACTTTGCGTGACGGAGATTTGTTGGTGTCTAAAAACTCACCGGTCGCTTTATCTAGTGTATCTGCTAGAACCTGAGCCTTAGGATTGTTTGTCGCTACACTTAAATGCTCTAACGAAGCTGCAAGCGCTAGGAACTCGCCCAAAGAATCCCAACGAAGGTGATTCTCTTTTTCTACTTGTTGAACGTGCTTAGGAGCAGAACCACCAGCGCCTGTTTCAAATAGACCACCACCATTCATCAATGGAACAATAGATAGCATCTTAGCAGACGTACCTAACTCTAGAATTGGGAACAAGTCTGTTAGGTAGTCACGAAGAACATTACCTGTAACAGAGATAGTATCTAGGCCCGCTTTCATACGCTCTAGTGAGTACTTACAAGCTTCAACAGGAGATAGGACCTTAATCTCTAGACCGTCAGTATCGTGATCTGGTAGGTAGGCGTTTACTTTCTTGATGAGCTCAGCATCGTGCGCACGGTTTTCATCTAGCCAGAATACAGCTGGAACACCTGTTGCACGTGCGCGAGTCACTGCTAGTTTAACCCAATCTTGGATTGGTGCGTCTTTAACCTGACACATACGGAAGATATCACCTTCTTCAACCGCTTGCTCTAACAGTACGTTATCTGAAGCATCAACAACGCGAACAGTACCCGCAGCATCTAGAATGAATGTCTTGTCGTGAGAACCATACTCTTCAGCTTTCTGAGCCATTAGACCAACGTTAGGTACGCTACCCATAGTGGTTGGATCAAATGCGCCGTGCTCTTTACAGAAATCAATAACCGCTTGGTAAATACCTGCGTAGCTACGATCTGGAATCATCGCTTTGGTGTCTTTTTGTTTACCATCTGGTCCCCACATTTGACCCGAAGAGCGAAGCATTGCTGGCATAGAAGCATCTACAATAATGTCACTTGGTACATGTAAGTTTGTGATACCACGATCAGAGTCAACCATCGCAAGTTCTGGTTGAGTTTGGTAAACCGCTTGAATGGCCGCTTCAATTTCTGCTTTTTGCGCTTCAGGTAGAGACTCAATTTTTGAGTAAACATCACCGATGCCATTGTTTACATCAACGCCTAGCTCTTCAAACAGCTTACCGTACTTATCGAAAACGTCTTTGTAGTAAACTTTTACGGCATGGCCGAAAATGACAGGGTCAGAAACTTTCATCATCGTCGCTTTCATATGAAGAGACAGCAGCACGTCTTGCGCTTTCGCTTCAGCAATCTCTTTCTCGAAAAATTCAACCAACGCCTTCTTCTTCATTACTGAAGTATCAATGACTTCTTTATCTAGTAATGGGAACGCAGACTTAAGCTCTTTAACTGTACCATCATTACCGACAAACTCGATTTTGACCTCTGTTGCACCAGAGATAGTTGTAGACTTTTCGCTACCAAAGAAGTCATTGTCTGACATGCTCGCAACATGAGACTTAGATTCTGCTGACCATGCACCCATTGAGTGTGGGTTTTTCTTCGCGTAGTTCTTAACCGAAGTCGGAGCACGACGGTCTGAGTTACCTTCACGAAGTACTGGGTTAACCGCACTACCTTTGATTTTGTCGTAAGCCGCTTTAATCGCTTTCTCTTCGTACGTGCTCGGCTCTTCTGGGTAGTTTGGTAAATCGTAACCTTTCGCCTGAAGCTCTTTAATCGCCGCTTTAAGCTGAGGAACTGAAGCTGAAATGTTAGGTAGCTTGATGATATTTGCTTCTGGAGTTTGAGCTAGTTCACCAAGCTCAGTCAACGCATCGCCAATGCGCTGTTCTTCTTTTAGATGCTCTGGGAAGTTAGCGATAATTCGACCTGCTAGTGAAATATCACGAGTATCTACATTGATGCCAGACGATGCTGTGAATGATTGAATGATTGGTAGTAATGAATAAGTTGCTAGCGCCGGCGCTTCATCAGTGATGGTGTAGATAATTGTAGGTTTTTCTGTAGGCATGAAATTTCCCTATTTTTTAATCAACTTGTTGGCTGATCAACTCAGCGTCTGAGTTGGTTTAATTGACGCATTGCTGCACGTTAGCAGTACATGTCTCCTCACTAACGCCACATGCGGTTCGCACTCTTTGTTGTAGTTTGAAGCTCTAAGCTCTGAATCCATGAGTGCACTGATATAATTAAACAAATAACACGAATTAGTCTATCATTCTGTGCGCGTTTGTTAGTTTTAGGCGCGCAAATCATATCCGATCATGAGAAAACTTAAAACTTTCAAACACAGTTCATTTACATTTTTGCAGGGTAGTTAACATGTCATCTCGTACAGGTCAGGAAAAAGGTCGCAGTCGTAACCAGTCTAAAACGGGCCATTTTAAACACTCAGGAGCTCGCAATGGCTCGAAGACTCGTACTCAGCAAGACCGCCGCCCTAATCGCCCAACAAAAAGCCAAAAGCCAAAAGTGGCCCCTAAAGATCGTAAAGTCATTATTTTCAATAAGCCTTACGATACGCTCAGTCAATTTACCGATGGCGATGGTCGCAAAACGTTAGCGGACTATATCCCAATCAAAAATGTCTATGCGGCTGGCCGATTGGACCGAGACAGCGAAGGTTTGATGGTACTCACTAACGATGGCATCTTGCAGGCGAAGCTAACGCAGCCAAAGTCAAAATCGCCGAAGACTTATTGGGTTCAAGTTGATGGCGATCCTCAGGAGCAAGATCTTGAAAAATTGAGAAAGGGAGTAGAGCTAAAAGATGGTATGACTCTACCGGCCGAAGTTGAAGTAATTCCAGAACCACAAGTCTGGGACAGAACCCCTCCGGTCCGTTTTCGAGCAAATATCCCTACAACTTGGTTAGCCATTACCATTATTGAAGGAAGAAATCGTCAGGTACGTCGCATGACTGCGCACATTGGCTTCCCTACTTTGCGCCTCATTCGTCATTCGATGGGTGATATCGTCCTTAACAACCTAATGCCTGGTGAATGGAGAGAAATCTCTCTCTAATAAGCAGAAAAGATAAAAGCAGGCTTAAAGCCTGCTTTTTAGATTCGTACTTTTTCAGTTAAGCCCTATCTAATGAACTAAGGGATTACTGCTCAGCAAGCCAGTTTTTAAATGCCTCTTTTTCCGCCGGAGACGCTTTCTGGTACATCGTCTTTAATACATCAACCATTGGGCTGTCGTTCGATGCGGCTGTTGAACGGGTATCACTAGTCTCAACTCGAGGCTCGATATCACTTACTGATTGTTGATGCTGATTCACAGTTACATAACTAACGGCAACACTCGCGATACCGCCAGCAATATTGTAGTTGCGAGATTCTTGAGGGTAATTACGACCAATTTGAACACCATCTGACTCTAATACATCTTCGACCAAAGCAATAGGTTGGCCTTTGGTATCCAGTAATTGCCAATCTAGAGGCGAGATGTTGTTTTGCGCTTGGCGAAGAGTTTTAAACTCTGGCAGTTCAAACGTTAGCTTTTCGTTTTCAGCATCAAATTTAGCAACGATTACATCACTGTAAACCGTCTTAAGGTTTTCGTTAATTTCGAATGTAGGTTGATATTTGAAGACAATTTGATTCGTTCCGTCAGGTAGTTCGATTGTCTTCTCACTAGAAAAAAGACCACCTTCTAGATCTGGCTTCTCCATGTTGACGGCCAATAACTTCACGTCTTCTGGAACCACTAAAGTCGTTGCAGCGTAGAGGTTTGTACTGGCAAAAATAGACAGTGCCATTGCCACTTTTAATGATAACTGCATAGAATTTTTCATCCTTATCTTCATAGTAAAAGACCCAGCATATAGCTGGGTCTTACAATATCAAACTGGGTATTGATTACCAGTAGAAACGAGCACCAACACCGAAGTTAGTTGCGTCGTCTGTGTCTTTGTTGTCGAAGTCAGTACCTTCGAAAGTGTAACCCGCTTCTGCGAATACACGTGCCCATTTAGAGAACTTGTATTCAACACCAGCGTAGAACCAAGAAGAGTCTGCGTCTACTTTACCTGCTTCGTCAGTAGACTGAGCTAGGTACTCGTAACCAGAGTATAGAGTTGTTTTAGGAGCAACAGCGAACATACCAGCTACAACGATGTAGTGTGAATCAACTGTTGATTTACCTAGCTTATCTTCGTTTTCGTTGTAGTAGTACGTAGCACCTAGAGTGTGCTCGTTTAGTGCGTACTCAGCAGTTACTTCAAAAGATAGGTTTTCGTTATCAGTACGCTCTGTGTGAGAAACTGTTTGCTCTACACCATTAAGAACTAGTTTTTTCTCTTTAGTTACGTTGATGTCGTTGTTCGCAGTAAGTACACCAGCGTGTAGAGATAGGTCGTTGAAAGATTTACCAACGAATACTTCTAGTACTTCTTCGTTAGAATCTTTTTCGCCTAGCGCGTAACCAGCTTTTAGCCAGAACGCGTCATTTTCGTAAGCGTATTTGATTTGAGAATCGTTGTTCCAAGCGTGACCGTATGCAGTTTCCGCTGCGTTACCACCGAAGAAGTAAGAGTAATCTGCGAAGTATACGTCATCAGCCCAAGTACCTTCTTTACCGAAGCGAAGAGTACCCATATCACCCATATCAAAACCGATGATGTGGCGACGTACGTATACAGAGTCATCTGTACGCTCGCTTGAATCAGCACCTGCGTCGTAGTTGTCACCTAGAGCAACACCGATTTCAACTTCACCCAGAACTTTTAGGCTTTCGTCAACAACGTAAACCGCGTTCACACCAGTACGAGAAGAGCTAGTGTTTAGCTCTGCTGTGTGATCAGTTTTTTCTGTGAATAGAAGAGTTGGACGTAGCTGACCGTAGAAATCTACAGAACCTTCTTCAGATTTGAATACTTCAGCTGCGTTCACTGAAGTTGCAGACGCAACTACAGCTAGTGCTAATAGAGTTTTTTTCATAATTAATCCACTGCCTTTTCTTAGTTCGGGATATCCTTGTCCGGTTCCCTTTTTTTATATGTTTGAGGTAGAGCGTTAACAAAACGTTATACAGCACCTCCTCAAAATCTGGAGCTAAGAGTGCAAAAGATTATTCTGGCTGTCAAATTTTCTAAATACCAATGTAAAAAAAACAAAATACCATTATAAAACAACAACTTGATAAGTTTACCTTTATTTATTCGACGAACATCTAACCAATCTCCATTATTATTTGTAATTTACAAAATTATTAACAAATGGTTTTTTAATCCAATAAGTAAATTTAAAAAAACAAAAAAAAAAGAATAAAAACCCACAAATCAGACCAAGTTGGAGTTTTATATTTTTCACATAATGAAATTAATTTCATTAAGATTAGGTTCAATATTTTTTTGTGAAGGAGATCTACATTCCTTATAAAAGCATTCCGTTTTGTGAACTACTGTACAACTAGTGATGTGTGCTACTATTCGCCTCCAACGCATTTGAGGCCCGTATGCTGACCAGTAACATTCAAAAATCGATTCGTAATAGCTATCAAAACCTTCAAGATCAACTTGATAACTTTGTGCCTAGAAGAGCACAAAACTACCTTGTTGCAGAGATTGCAAAAACGCTGTGCGGTCAGTATCACAAATCTAACCGAATACTCGTTGCAGAAGCAGGGACTGGAATTGGTAAATCGCTCTCCTATCTAATGGCGACCATTCCCGTGGCTGTACATAACAATAGAAAAGTGGTTATCTCAACGGCGACCGTCGCTCTGCAAGAGCAGCTCATAAATAAAGACCTCCCTCTTTTTCGTCGGATTACCGACCGAGAGTTTTCTTTTATTTTGGCAAAAGGCCGTCAACGCTATTGTTGTACAGAAAAGCTCGCGACTGCTAGCGGTGCTGATGGTGGCCAGTTAGCCATGTTTGAAACCAAACCTAAGCAAAAAGATATAGAGCTGTTAGAAACAATGCATCGCTCTCTTGCGCAAGGTAAATGGGACGGTGACCGTGATTCTTGGCCTAAACCCATCGACGATAAGCTTTGGCAACTGATTGTCAGTGATAAACACAGTTGCAATAACAGTTTACCTGGCCACCGCGGCTGCCCATTCCAAAAAGCGCGCTCAGAGTTGGATAAAAACGATGTCATCATTGCTAACCACTCTCTCGTCATGGCAGACGCAGATTTAGGTGGCGGCGTGATTTTACCTGAGCCAGAAAATACAATATACGTCTTCGACGAGGCACATCACTTACCTCACGTCGCTCGTGACCATGCTTCAGCATCTGCGAGTTTAAAAGGCGCGGCAGCATGGCTTGAGAAGTTAAATCAGTCGATTAGTAAGTTTTCATCACTCGCAGACGAGAAACGCGTAGCTCGATTTCGCAACGACCTTCAAGACTCGGTTCAGAACTTGATACCGGCACTGACTCAATTGCCCAAACAGTTCGACCCAGCTCAATTTGAAGAGGGTGTCTACCGCTTCGAACACGGTGAACTACCTGAGTGGCTAGAGAACCAATCCAAAGAACTAAAACAGTTCAGTAAAAAAGCAAATCAGAGCGTGGCAAAAATTGCCGACCTTATTGCGGAAAGAGTAAAAGACGGGGAGCTTGCGACAAGGTTGGCTGAACCAGCGCTTGCAGAGCTCGGTTTCTACATTCAAAGGTTAGAAAACCTAGCGCAAGTATGGCATTTAATGGCAGAACCAACTCGTGAAAAAGGTGCGCCTTTAGCTCGCTGGTTAGAAACCCACCCCGATCGCGAGGGTGATTTCATTGTGAGTGTTTCGCCACTTGAAATTGGATGGCAACTCGACCAACAGATTTGGAGCAGATGTATTGGCGCCATTTTGGTTTCCGCAACGATGCGTGCATTAAACTCTTTCCATTACTTTTGCCATCAGGTTGGTATTGATGGAAAACCAGAATCAGGCACTCAGTTTTTAGCGCTTGCGTCACCATTCGATTACCAAAACCAGGCAGAATTACTCATCCCTGCGATGAAATATGAACCACCAGCGCCTCAATTTACTGAATATCTTATTGAGATCTTGCCTAAGTACTTGGAAGACAAGAAAGCCAACTTAGTATTATTCTCATCCTATTGGCAGATGAACCAAGTCGCGAAGGCACTCTCTTCGGAGTTCATAAAAAAAGGCTGGGCGTTGCAAGTTCAAGGTGAAAGCTCACGTCAAGAAATTCTAAAAAAACATAAAAAGCTAATAGAATCAAATAAAACCAGCGTCTTATTTGGTACTGGCAGTTTCTCTGAGGGACTAGACTTACCTGGCGAATTACTTGAAAACTTGGTGATTACAAAAATTCCATTTGGCGTTCCAACCTCCCCTGTTGAGCAGGCTCATTCCGAATACATTGAGAAAAAAGGAGGAAACCCGTTTATGCAAATAACTGTACCAGACGCAAGCAAAAAGCTGATCCAGAGCGTAGGTCGCTTACTGCGTAAAGAGAGAGATTCTGGTAGAGTAACGATTCTTGATCGACGCCTAGTCACTAAGCGATACGGACAAGCCTTAATCGACTCACTACCTCCATTTAAACGTAAAATAGAATATTAGAAGAATCACCATTTATGGAAATGATTGAGCCAACCATGCTGTTGGTGTTGGCGCTTGTCGCTTTTGTCGCAGGATTTATTGATGCAGTTGCCGGTGGTGGTGGCATGCTTACCGTACCTGCTCTACTTTCGCTAGGCTTGCCGCCTCATATTGCACTAGGCACCAATAAACTTGCCGCTACCTTTGCTTCTTCTACTGCAGCATTTACGTACTACAAAAAACGTCTATTCAAACCTCAATGCTGGCGGCGTGCATTCGTGGCAACACTCGTCGGAGCGACATTAGGTACGCTATTTGTAGATGCGATTAGTACGGATTGGCTGGAAAAAGGATTGCCGCTTGTTATTTTGGCGGCAGCGTTGTATACCGTTTTTCATAAAACACCCCACTCTGCTCATCAAAGTCCAATACCCGAGCCTTGCCCAAAACTTCATAAAAAACAGTACATGCAAGGCTTATCCATAGGATTCTACGACGGACTCGCAGGGCCTGGAACTGGGGCTTTTTGGACAGTAAGTTCAATGGCCCTGTACCGGCTGAATATCTTGCTCGCCTCTGGCTTAGCAAAAGCAATGAACTTTACCAGTAACTTTACCTCTTTGATCACTTTTGCATTCCTCGGACATATCAACTGGGTGCTAGGCTTAACAATGGGAGTATGTTTAATGGCTGGTGCTTTTGTTGGCGCGCACTCCGCTATTAGATTTGGTTCTAAATTCATTCGTCCTGTATTTGTTACTGTCGTCAGCATACTAGCTATTAAATTGGCTTATGACGCATGGTTTGTAGGTTTGTCATGAACATTTCTCAACTCCAGGAAAATCTAGAACAAATGGCGAAGCAAGCCGCTGTTCTTGACCGTCAAAGAGGCGAACATCATGTTCCGCTTTTTGATGAGCGTTTATTTGGTTGCCGCTCTCGCTTACTTACTCCTTGCGTAAAAGAAGCAAAAGCCACGCTGGATGCGATTGTGCGTGAGCAAAATGAAGGTAAGCTCACCGCTTTGCGTGCTGAGTACCTCACTGAACGGTTAGTGGCGCAAATCGGTGCGATTCAACGCGAGATTTCTACCACTAAAATTCGTAAGAATGAAATCAAACATAGCAGCCATTTCCGTAAGCCTATCAACGTGCTTTATCAGGAGCTCGCTCAACATCAAGAGTGGGCAAGACGCTTGCGCGAGATGGTGTTAGAAAAAGAACGTGCTGTCGAAAGCGCTCCTAGTTTTATGCGTGCCGACGCTCAAAAAGTATTACTAGCAACCGAGCAACGTTTAGCGCGTTGTGAAGCAGCACTTCTTAAGCTAGAGAACCAAATTACACATAGGGAAAAACATCAATAATGGCTGATCAACCAACCTCGCCTTTAGATGACGCACCTGAAGAGATCAAACTGGCTGTCGATTTAATCTATTTGCTTGAGAGCAATGAGATAGATCCAGAAGTTGCGCTTAACGCTTTAAAGATCGTGCAAAACGACTTAGAAAACAAATTAAAAGCAAAGTAGCTCAGAGCGTTTCACTCCTTTCACCGAGACTCGTTTTCAGTGCTCTTACACAATGATACTATTCATACAAAAGTACGCCCCAAAAAGGATAAATAATGAAAGTAATCAGCTTTAACATCAATGGACTACGTGCGCGACTGCACCAACTCCAAGCGCTAATCGACAAACACCAACCTGATGTGATTGGTCTTCAGGAAATTAAAGTTCACGATGAAGCATTCCCGATTGAAGCTGTCGAAGCCATGGGCTACAAAGTGTATTTTCATGGTCAAAAAGCACATTACGGCGTAGCAATGCTTTGTAAGCAAGAGCCTCTACACGTACAAAAAGGGTTCCCGACGGATAACGAGGAACATCAAAAGCGCATGATCATGGCAACGTTTTTAAATGAAAACGGCGAAAAGGTCACTGTGCTAAACGGCTATTTCCCTCAAGGGGATAACATCAGCCACGAAACCAAATTCCCATACAAGCGCCAATTCTATAAAGATCTGATGACCTACCTAAACGATCATCACAATAACGACGAGCAATTGATTGTTATGGGTGACATCAACATCAGCCCTATTGATGCAGATATCGGTATCGGCGAGCCAAACCGTAAACGTTGGCTAAAAACAGGTAAATGTTCATTCCAACCTGAAGAGCGCGAATGGTTGAAAACCTTACTAGACTGGGGCTTTGTGGACACCTTCCGTAAGCTATACCCAGAGGTGAACGATCAATTTTCGTGGTTTGACTACCGTTCTCGCGGTTTTGATGATAACCGTGGCCTACGAATTGATGTCATTTTGGCAACCCCTTCTCTAGCGGAAAAGTGTATTGAATCTGGTATCGACTATGAGCTTCGTGGTATCGAGAAGCCTTCAGATCACGCACCAATCTGGTCAACATTTAAGTAATATATTGCAAAGCTATAAGCGAGACTCAACGCTAAGCTTGTCCAATAAAAAGGGAGACTCAGTCTCCCTTTTCATACAAATTACCAGTTAATCACTGATTCAGCGGCCAAACCGTTTGACCATCAATAGTTATCGGTGTTTGAGCAAATTCGTTCAGACAGTAGCCTGTATTACTACTTGCAAAGTAAGTGAGCGGCATCGGCGGTAGATTCAGCGCCACAACCTGCTGTTTCGCTTTTTCTGTGAACGAGAACCCCCACATATCGAGATAGTTAGTCATATCTCGCTGAGAAATGTAGCTCAGAGCAATAAGCAACCAGTCGTTGTTCGAGATGCTATTTGCTTCTTCCCGAGAGTAGTTGGCGAAACCAATACTCAATCGTCTCTCATCCCAAAGCGCATCGTCCGATTTTAAGCGGTTAAACTCACGTTCAATCAGGTGCAAGCGCGCCAATAAATGCCAACCATTTTTAAGCACACCTTCATGCTGCGCCGCCATCATCATTTGAATGTAAACACGAGCGCCCCAACCCCAACTGGTTTGATTTTGCGCAGCCATGTATGCGTTTGGATCCGCTTGAGTTCGGCTAGCTTGCAATAATTCAAACTGGCCTTTGAAATCCAAGCTTTGGCAAGTTGAAACTTTCCCCGTATTCTGGAAGAAACGAGACTTACTATAATACGAGTAGTAATTGGTCGTTGAATGCCCTTCCCAGCCTGAAAATCGGAATCGACCTTTTTCTAAACCATGGCCAAGCTCATGTAAATCACCGTGACCGAGTGGGCTGAATGACCAGTAAGCATCGTAAGGGTTACCCGAACAACCATAACCACACGTCGCTTGGTCAGCGTTCATGTGCTTAACTATATCAATATTAGCGATTTCCCAACCTTGATTTTTGGCATACTGGATAATTTCCGGAACCTCATCGATACCCGGCCCTTGGAAACCTGCCAGCACATGCGGGTAGTTGTGAACATATTCTTCTGTTGCAAGCGCCATTTCCGAAGGGGTAGACCACATTTCATCGTTGACCGACTCCAACATTTTGTCGCGCTTTGAGTGTACTTCAAACCCAGGAGTGATCAGCTCAGCCCAATCGAATAAATTGGCTTCTAACTGTTGAATAAAAGCGTCGTTGTCCTTCTCACTTCTCCAAACTGGATGCTGTGCCACATGATTAAATTTCAGTTCAACCGGAACATCATTTTTGTCAAAGTGAACCTGTACTGGACCACCATAAGGAGAAGTCAGCGTGATGGTTTCACCCGGCTTCACTTCATAGCCGAATGAAGTCAGCAGTTTTGGTCGTGTGTATCCATCTTTGCTGAACTCATGAGTTGCACCACTTCTTAAAGTGTTGATGACAATCTTAGTCGCCACATCATTGCTGTCATTACGTTTAACCGTAAAGGTTTCCCCAGGAAGCGCATACACACCAGCCGAACGGAAGTTACGCTTTGATTCCATATTAATCGTTGCACTGATTCTCTTTATTTCAGGGCTAAACTCACTACGGCTGAAGTTCCCCATATTTGGTTGTTTTGGGTTTACGCTTCGGCCGTTGTATTGCACGTAATCGGCAAAGTACGACTTTAGGAATTCGGTCGTTTGGGTTGACTGTTTGTCCATCGGGAAGACAACCGTTTGACGATAATGATCGGCCAGCAATACCATGAGTTTTTCGTATTGGTAGCCGTTTTGATTAAACAAATCTACTTTTTGTTCATCAAGCTTTTGCAACCAATGGCGAATGCTGTTTGCCCCTGCATAAAATTGACTGTCCATATTCGCAGTGTCAGGGCAGGATTTGTCATCACACTTTGACAAGTCAACGTTGAAATTTTGAGATTCAAAACGAGACAACAGCGCTTGTTGTGTGATGACAGAGTCCGGCACAACGTTCATCAACGATGAAGGTTCCCAGTCGACCAAGCCTAACTTACGCCAATAGTTATCTCCCACATAATCAACATGGAATTTTTCCAAAATGTCTTGGCCAAGTTCAGTTAGTCCTCCATCCCAATGCAGGTATAGAACAGGAATTTGGGCTTGCTTAGCGTATTCCAAAGCTTCGAGTACTGGTTTGTTGGTATCTCCAGATTGCAGATGCTGTGACAAGATCAATAAGTTTGGAGTATTGGTTTGCAAGCAGCTAAGTAGCTTCGAACCATCGCATAGGTTGGCCTCGTTAAACGCCAACTCTTGTGAAACATTGTCTTTCAGCCAATTCCGAGTCGCTTGCTCATCCGGAAAGTAATAAGACTGATCCATTTGCGCGATGACGACGTTTGAAGTAACTCCGCCCGACAACCAAGTGACCAGGTTACTTAACCATTTCGTCATCGCTGCGTTGGAAGAGTCGGGAAAACGTTGTGCCGTTCTAAATGGGTTACTACCTAATAGTGCGTAACGTTGACCATTAGACTTTTCCCCGGCAACGCCAATTGACAGCGCTTGATCTTTGTAACCGCTTGCCATGGCCTTATTGGTCATCAAGATGGTGTCGTTGAAGCCATACTGAGGTGCCAAGATCGCGGCATCATGGGTTGGATCCCAATAAAGACCTGAAAGGCTTTTCGCAATTGCAGATTTGATCGTATTCGACTGCATCTTGTGAGCTTCCACAACCTGATGACTTTTACGAATGAAATCGCTCGGGTCAGAAACGAGCAGTGCATTACCCGTTTCCAGAGCTTGTTGAACTGGAGCTGGCGTTGGTTTTACTTGAGCATTAGGTTGTGATTCTCCCTCTCCCCCACCACATCCTGTGGCTAAGGCGGCAATGCCCAACGATAGAGTTGTTTTTTTCATTTTTACTTACTAAACAATGAGTTTACCGAATGTTAATGTAAGTTAATGAATAATAAGAAAGAGTCTTTTATATCGGCTGGAAAAATAGGAATGAAGATAACAAAATTATCAAAAGCAATAGCACCCATTCCGGTGCTATTGCCTCTATTGATAATTAGCTTAAAGGACGTAGATAAGCTAAGAAACGCCTCTCTGCCACTTTGAAACACCACAAAATCATAAACGTCAGTGCCATGTAGAACAGCCCCGCCGTCAGGAAAGACTCAAATGGTGCATAGTAGCGCGAGTTAACTAGACGCGCAGCACCAGTTAAATCCATGATGGTAACGATGCCCGCGACTGCACTTCCGTGCAGCATAAATATGACCTCGTTGGAATAAGCTGGTAATGCTCGACGCAATGCACTCGGCAAGATAATACGTCTGTATGTCATAAACTTACTCATGCCATAGGCTTTCGCAGCTTCCACCTCACCTTTCGGCAAACCATTAATCGCACCACGAATAATTTCTGCGGTGTAAGCCGATGTATTCAGAATAAAAGCGACCAAAGCACAGAACCAAGCGTTCTCCCACAAGGTATCTTTCACAGGGAAAAACTGATCCATGCCGTAGTAAATCAAATACAGCTGAACCAATAGCGGCGTTCCACGGAAAAAGTAAATGAATCCCCAAGAAGGTAAGCTTAGAGCGTAATTGGTACTATTGCGTGCCACGGCTAATGGGATAGAGACACACAAGCCAATAACCAACGCTAATCCCACTAACCAAACTGTTGTCCAAAGTCCCTGAAGATAAGTTGGAAAGCTTTCAATAATCAAAGAAAAGTCCATAACTTACCTCGCATGAATACTGAACTTACGCTCAACAAGCTTGAGTAGCCCGGTCGAAACGCTGGTAAAAAATAGAAAGATGAGCGCGACAGCCATGTAAAAGGTGAACGGCATTTTGGTCGTACCTGCTGCCAATGAGCTCATTCTCACCATGTCATCCAGACCAATAATGGAAACTAACGCAGTGGTCTTAAGTAACACTAACCAGTTATTACCAAATCCAGGTAATGCATGACGAATCATCTGAGGAAGCAAGATTCTTCTAAACGATAAAGCAGAGCTCATCCCATAAGCTTTCGCCGCTTCTAATTCACCCTTGTCCACCGCCATGATCGCTCCACGAAAAGTCTCCGCCATGTAGGCGCCAAAGATAAAACCAATCGTGAGTACACCAGCAATAAATGGGCTGACATCAATATAATCAGGTAAGTAAGACGTCCATTCATGGTTTGGATCACTCGAGGCAAACCACTCGTTGAGCGTTTCGTTAATGGAGTAAAGGCTGTTATTTAAAAGTATTTGTCCACCAAAGAAAATCAGCATCATCAGAACCAAATCTGGAATACCGCGAATGACGGTGGTGTAAAGAGTGGCAATCGCCCTTGCCCATTTGTAAGGTGCTAACTTAGCTAATGCGCCAAGCATGCCTAAGACCATGGCGAGAATGAGTGAAAGCACTGCAACTTCTATTGTTACTAAAGCTCCTTTCAAAATCGAAGCTTCGTATCCTTGTAAATCTAGCATAGGTGAGTTCCTAATCCCTAAACTCAAAAAATCGACCGTTGACTACTTCTAGGAACAAGCCAACGGTCGCTTAATTACGGTTTATTCACCGTACACATCGTAGTTAAAGTATTTACCAGCAATTTCTTGGTAAACACCTTTCTCACGTAGTGAAATAATTGCTGCGTCGAGTTTCTTCGTCAGATCTTTGTCTTGTTTACGAACAGCGATACCCATACCTTCACCAAACCATTTTGGATCGGTTAACGACGGTCCAACAAACTCATAAGCTTCGCCACCTGCTTTGTTGATCACACCCTCTTCTAGAGCAGACGCATCACCTAAAACGGCAGCAATTCGACCATTTTCTAGATCAAGATACGCTTCATCAAAAGAGCCATAACGCACAATTTCAACATCATCGCCGTAGTTGTCAGTTAAGTACTTGTCATGTGTCGTCGCACGTTGCACGCCAATTTTGACATCTTTAAGATTATCAAAATCTAGACCCGCACCTTTCTTAGCGATAAATTTATTTGGAATTTGTGCGTACTTGCCAGTGAAATCGACTTTTTTCTTGCGCTCTTCAGTGATAGACATTGCTGCGATGATGGCATCGTACTTACGTGCAAGCAGAGAAGGAATAATACCATCCCAATCTTGAGCGACGATTTTGCACTTCACTTGCATCTCTTCACAGAGTGCATTTGCCATGTCTACGTCAAAGCCTTTTATTGAGCCATCAGTTTCTGTCCAGCTAAACGGAGGGTAAGCACCTTCGATACCAAAGCGAACTGTTTTCCATTCTTTCGCTTGGGCAACACCTGATACTGCCGTTGCAGCAATCGTTGCTGCTAATAACCACTTTTTCATTTCCATACTCCTGTGATTGCTATTTTATTTCGTTTTGTTTGTTGTGTTGGCTTAGGAGGCAATAGTCTGCCGCCTAACAAATATTAGTAAATGGATGAGATAAACTGCTGTAATCGTTCTGAATCCGGGTTTGTAAATAGCTTAGCTGGATTTCCCTGTTCTTCCACTAAGCCTTGATGTAAAAACATCACATGGTTTGATACGTCACGTGCAAACGCCATTTCGTGCGTGACCACCAGCATAGTTCGCCCTTCATCTGCCAAATCTCTCATTACCCCCAGAACTTCTCCTACAAGTTCTGGGTCAAGCGCAGAAGTTGGCTCGTCAAACAACATCACCTCTGGGTCAACTGCTAGCGCACGGGCAATAGCTGCACGTTGCTGCTGGCCGCCAGATAAGTGCCCAGGGTAATAATCTTTACGCTCATACAAGCCTACTTTCTTAAGCAAGACTTCTGCATTTTCAATCGCTTGAGCTTTTGGCACGCCTAGGACATGAACAGGCGCCTCAATCACGTTTTCTAGTACGGTTAGGTGAGACCAGAGGTTGAAACCTTGGAAAACCATTGCCAGGCGTGAACGAATACGTTGGACTTGCTTTTCATTAGCAGGAACAGATTCACCTGCTCTGTTGTTCTTCATTTGGATTAATTCACCATTTACCCAAATTTCGCCCGCGGTAGGCGTTTCTAGCAAGTTGATACATCTGAGAAAGGTACTCTTACCTGAGCCGGAAGAGCCAATGATGGAGATAACATCTCCTTTGTGCGCGGCAAGTGAAATGCCTTTTAAAACTTCATTTTGTCCAAATGTTTTGTGCAGGTCTTTTATATCTAGCGCTGGTACATCATTCATGCGCCCTACTCCCTGTGTTTTTGTCACTGCAATTAAGGGACTCCGCCCTCTCTAATTCGGAACAAATTAGCACCGCCCCTTGAAACTTGCAACAAATTATTAACCTAAATAATTCGAATAGAAAGATACGATAGACAAATTAATATGCAATATATAGCAACATATTCTTCAAAAGTTGAATATTAAATATAAAAAAGCCCCTTTCAAAGGGGCTTAATAAATTTACAAAAGTGTTAATTGAAACCTATTCGAGGTCGCAATGAATTAATTAAAACGACTGACTACCAACGAGTTTGAAGTACGTAATGTCACCTCATTTTCTAAGCCTTCTTTTTCAGAAGTAATGATGCCATCTAGGTCTTCATCTAGTTCAGGCTCTGACGCTTCACCATTGGAGAAGAAGCTCATGAAAACTTTAGAATCAATATTACTATCTTCATTCACTACTAAAGCAGTGCGATTAAAATCGTCCGAAGCTGAAACCTTCAAACCGTTAACGGCCGATGTTGGGAAGTTGTAGTAATGCAATTCAGGAACAACAACAGAATCACTATCACTTGTTGTGAAAATGCGATGTGTGACTCTGTAGTCGCCTGAAGTTGCAAAGTAAGCGACACGAGTAAAGCCTTCAGTAGACGATGTTAAGCCCATGTCCAGATCAATCACGGACTCTGCACTTCCTTGCGTTGATACACTTGGTTTTGTGTTCGGCAGGTTATCAATATTTAAGTAAGCACTCGGATCAACGTCAATATCCCATCCGTCAGAGATCGTTTCGTTAAGTAGAGACTCCCAACCATTAACTTGATTCTCTGAGAACGCCATGTATACCCAAGTTTCTTTATTCGTTGCACTAGGGCGATTATATTCAACGGCCGTTTTATCCAGCTTCAACGCGTCATATGCAAAGCCGTTAGTAACAAAGCCAATGTTAAGCGAGTCGTAAGTATAGTCAGAAGACGAATAAATGTTTGACGTATTATCCGCTCTAACTAAGGCTATCTCACCAGTTCCCCACGAACCAATACCATATTGGTAAAGCGCTTTGTCGCTTGAACCTGATTCATACTGAAACAATGCCGTTGGTTCACCTTTAAGCCCCATCAGTTCATCAGTAGGCAACATATCAGGGTTCGGAGACGTGAAAATATCGGTTTGCGAGACAAAGTTGTAATCTCCGCCACCTGATTCAGCGTTTCGGTAATCTAAGTTAGTAAACTTATTGCTTGCTAAGTTACCGCCAGTAAAGCATTTGTTCAAAGAGTCTCGGTTTAGTGCAAAAGTAGCATTACGTAGTTTCTTATCTTGCAAGAACTCTTTTGAAAACGTGTTTACGCGAGCTTCTTTGCCGTTAAATTCTATTGCTTGAAACGTTACAAAGCCGCCGTCAGGGATATCTTCAAGATAAAACTTAAAGTTATCAGTGGTAGGTTTGATAATGTCTCCGGATCTTTTGCCATCGGCATCAGAGTAGTAACCGATAACATAGTTGGTCACTTGCTCTTTTGACGCTGCACTATAGGTTAAAACCGTTTTATCGCCGTTCAGCTCAGTTTTGTGGTCATATACAGTACAACCTTTCGTAGTTGCTTCACTTTCAGTCATTGTTGCTGGTATAGCAAAATCAAAAGTAAACGCAGTTTTCGGCGCTGCACCACCGCCACCGCCGCCACCGCCGCCGCAACCGACCATTAACCCTGAGATGATTGCCACTAGTGGCAGTACTTTAAGCTGTTTCATGTCTTTTTCCTAAACTGAGCGGCAATGATTAGCCAAAAAATTGTCTTTGCTCTGTCCAAAGCAAGAATAAAGCCAGCTTTATATAATCATCGTGAATATTGACATTTAATCTGCATCTCGTGCAAAAGGACAAAAAGTTCTAATTTTATGCAACTTGTGTAATGAAATTACACAAGATCTCCGCATCTCATTCGCATGCCAGAAACTTTCTGTAGTTTTATTTCACAACCATTCTTAAAGTGATCTAAATCAATCACCCTAAATGGCTATCTTGCTAGACTCCTGCCAAAAGATGAGGCTTTTTTTGTGCCTCAACACAATAAGTTATTAGCTATGCTTAGGCACAGTGTCGACGTGTAACAAATCTAACAATAGCTAGCATAAGCGTGCCCGCAGGATGCGGATTAACACAATTGAATGAAGAATTCATAACTTTTAAATATATGAGGAATCTATGTCAGACGCAGTTAACAAAACGCACTCTGATTCAGATATCGAGACCAAGAGCTACCGTGAGCTTCATCGTCCAGCATCTGAGTTCGCAAGCCGTTCAGACTACCTAGACCACGAACTACAAATCATGAAGCCACGTCGTTTTGGCTTGAACTTACCAGGTCGTGACTTCCGCTTTGAGCTTGAAGACCTTGTTCCAGCACTTGCTGGTACTATCGGTATTATCGCAATGTACTCTGCGGTAATGATGTCTTGGGCTGAAGGTCTTACTGCAGCATGGGACCACGTAAACTTAGGCAAGGACTTTGCTATCGAAGTTGCGCGTGTAGAAATGCTCATCCCTGCACTTCTTTTCTGTGTACTTGCCTCTGGTTTTATTAACCCTAAAGCCAACCTAGCAGGCAACCACGGCCCAATGATCCCTCTTATTGGTACCATCGCTCTTGCTGGTGCTCACCCTCTTGCATTAGCAATTCTCATTGGTGTGTTTGGTTTGATTTTGAGCCTCTTAAAAGGTGGGTCAAAACTGGTTAACCTCACCTCTGAAGGTACGGCTGGTGGCCTTCTTATTTTCCTAGGTTTAACCGGAACCATGAGCCAAATTAACTCTATTCAAGCTTGGGCTGTTGGTTTGCAATCCGATACGGTTGCCGCTGGTAGCATGGGTTACATCGGTCTGATTGTTCTTGCGGTTACCATTGGCTTATACGCGTTCCTTGCTAAAGTGAACAAACGCTGGCTAGCGATCCCTGTTTGTGCCTTCACTGGGCTTGCAATCGCACTGGCTCTTGGCGCAGGCTTCGATATTAAATTCGTAACCGAGACAGGCCTTCCAAACCTAAATCCAATCTACTGGTGGGGTTCAACAGAAGAAGGTTGGATGCTTGGTCTTCCTAATATGGAACACTTCATCGCTTCACTACCATTCGCCATTCTTGCGGTAGCAATGTGGTCACCTGACTTCTTGGGTCACCGTATCTTCCAAGAGATGAACTACCCACGTAAGAGTGAGAAAGTGCTGATGGACGTTGATGACACAATGACAATGTGTTCCGTTCGCCAAATGGTCGGTACTGCAGTGGGTGGTGGTAACATCACATCATCTTGGGGGACTTACATGATCCCTGCTGCAATCGCGAAACGCCCTATTCCTGCTGGTGCCATCTTACTAGGCTCTCTATGTATTATTGTTGCAATCCTTGGTTTTCCTATGGACGTTGCAGTATGGCCTCCAGTTATGCGCGTTGCTCTTCTCGTTGGTGTATCTCTACCACTGCTTGAAGCTGGCATGCAGATGGTGAAGGACTCGAAAGACTCACAAGCAGCAGGTATCTGTATCTTTGGTTCTGCCGTTGTTAACCCAGTTCTAGCTTGGGCACTAACTATGCTTTTAGATAACAACGGTTTAATTGGAGATAAAGAGCGCGCGTCTCGCCTATCATTTGTAGACAAGATTGTGATCCCAGTAAGCGTACTTGTTATCTGTTTAGTTGCTATGCTTGCAGTTGGTATGCTTGAAGGCCAGTATGGCATCCAAGCTTGGCTATAAGCTAGCAGTCTAGAAATTTGTGGGTAGCGCTCGTCGCTACCCCATTTTTATCGAGATTTTTGAGGATTTATTGATTTAGTTTAAGGTTTGCAAAAAAATTTTAGTTTAA